>DYIH01000073.1 GCA_020723785.1 Thermaerobacter marianensis | reverse complement strand
TCGAGCGGGTGGCACAGACCAGCGTGCTCCACGACGTGGGCAAGGTGGCCATCCCCGAAGGAATTCTCTTCAAGCCGGCGAAGCTCAATATGGAAGAGTTCCAGGTGATACAGCTGCACACCAGGATCGGCGGCCAGATCCTGGGCGGCGCCGACGAGCAGTTGCGCAGCAGCCTGGCCCTGTCCGAGACCTTTCTGACCATGGCCAAGGAGATCGCCCTCCACCATCATGAGCGGTGGGATGGCCAGGGCTACCCGGATAAGTTGCGGGAAGAGGAGATCCCCCTGGCCGCCCGCATCGTGGCCGTGGCGGACGTCTACGACGCCCTGACCTCGCGGCGCGTCTACAAGCCCGCCTGGACGCACGCCCAGGCTCGGGAGACCATTGTGGCCGCCTCCGGGCGTCAGTTCGACCCGGCTGTTGTCAACGCCTTCCTCCGTCAGGAGGAAGCGTTCGATCAAATACGGAGCCGCGCCGGCGGTCAAGAGGGATTTTGATATGGAAAAGGTGCCGCGGATACCGCCTGATCCCGACCTCGAAGACGCCCTCGGCTTGGCCTTCCGTTACGGCCCGGAGGCCCTCATCGTGCTCGACGGGTCGAACCGGATCGCGGCCTTCAACCCCGCCGCCGAAAAACTCACCGGCCGGTCGGGGCGGGAGGTGCTGGGGCGCCCCGCGTGCCGTTGCGTCTTCCGCTGCCCCCAGGAGGGAGGGCCGGAAACCTTCTGCAAGCTGGCGGCGGCCCTCCGCGCATCGCCCGGAACGGCCGTGGAAACGCTGTGGGAGGGCCGTGACGGCCGGGTCAGATACGCAGAGCTGACCGCCTCCGCGCTTCCGGACGAATTCCTGCCGGGGGCCGCCCTGGTCGTCATGCGCGACGCCACCCGGCACCTGAAACAACGCCGCCAACTGGAAGAACTGGCCCACACCGACGCCCTGACCGGGCTCGGCAACCGCTACCGCCTGCAGGAGGCGCGCCACCGCTTGATCGCCGCCTCCGGGGGAGGCCGGGCGGGCGGCGGTCATGTCGCCGCCACCGTCGCCATGCTTGACGTCGACAACATGAAGCAGATCAACGACGGGCTGGGCCACCACATCGGCGACAAGGTCCTGCAGGAGATCGGCGGGCTCCTGCAGCGCCATACCCGCCAGAGCGATGTCGCCGTTCGTTACGGCGGCGACGAATTCGTCCTCGTCCTGCCCCGGACCAGCCTGACCCAGGCCCAGCGGATGATGCGCCGCCTGGAGAAGCTGATGAACGGCCTGAGCCGTTTCCTCGACATCCCCCTCCCCGTCTCCGTCAGCTACGGACTGGCCGAGGTGGAGCCGGGCGAGGCCCTGGAGGAAGCCTTGGTGCGGGCCGACAAGGCCATGTACCGGCGGAAGATCCGGCGCCGCAGCCGCTCAGGCGCGCGCCAAGGCGGCGCCGTCGCACCCGATTCGGACCATTTTATTTATTGATCCGAACCTCCCCACGGCTGAAGCCAGGGCTTGCGGCGGCCTCTACTCGGTCACGAATGGCCCAACGTGAGGTGACGCAGGTCCACGCGGACCGGCTGATGGTCGGAGAGTCGGCCGGACAGGACCGCTGCCCCGGCCACCATCCATTCCTCTGAAACGAAAACGTGGTCGATGGCCGCGTAAGGCTCCCGCCGGCCGGCGCGGAAGGTGTTCGCCGGCTCCACCCCGTCCTGCCGGAGGGCCGGTCGGAAGCGGGCCGCCAAGGAAGCCAGCTCCGGCGCGGCCGTGGTCGTGTTCCAGTCCCCGAGCAGAAGGGTGGGCCCCGGTTCCCGTTCCGCCTCGGCCAGGATCGCCCGCGCCTGGGCATCCCGGTCGCCGCGGGAGAGCCCCAAGTGGGTTGCCAGCACCGTCACCGGGCCCTGCGGCGTGAGCACGCGGGCCACCAGCACACCGCGCCGTTCCAGCCGGCCCGGCAGGAGGACGTTGCGAAAGGACAGGATCGGGTAGCGGCTGAGGAGGGCATTGCCATACTGGCCCAGGCCGCGCCGCAGGTTTGCCCCGAAGGCCGCCTCCATCCCCAGCCGCTCGGCCAGCCACTGTGCCTGATCCACCAAGCCGCTGCGCACCTGATACCGGTCTACCTCCTGGAGGGCCACCAGGTCGGCGCCGCTTTCTCGGATGATCCCGGCCAGGCCCGCCAGATCCACCCGCCCGTCGTCACGAGCGCCGTGGCGTATATTGTAGGTCAACACACGCAGCGGCGCGCCGTCGGCCCGGGGCGGCAACGCCAAACGGGCCACCCCCCCCGACGCGACAGGGCGGCCTGCGGGCTCATTGCCACCGCGCCCCCATGCCATCAGGGCCGCGATGGCAATTCCAAGCGCTGACGCCAATAAGATCATCCGAGACACGTCTATTTCTTCTGCGCCGAAATCGACAACACCTCTTGGCATATAACGGCATTCATTCCTGCAGATCACGCCGCCTTTGCGGCAGGAATCGATCCGAGCCGTCAGAATCGCTTTACACATGCCCGGCGAAGAAATGAAACGGGGGAATCGAGAGTTGAAAGTGATCATGGTTGCCTCCTGGCCGCCGCGCTGGTGCGGGATCGCCATCTATTCCGAGAACCTGGTCGCGGCGCTGCGCCGGGCCGGCGCCGAGGTGCATATCGTTTCCCACACCGACGGCGGCCGTGACGGCGAAGCGAACGTCCACCCGGTCATCGACCAGGCCGACCCCAACTGGCACCGGCCGCTCTACGAGGCGGTGGAACGCATCGACCCGGACGTGGTCCACGTCCAGCACGAGTTCGGCCTGTACACGTATCTTCAAAACCCCGGCGTCTACGACTTCGAGCCACGGAACGCCTTCGAGCTGGCCCTGCCGTTGTTCCGGTGGCGGGCCGGGCGGCGGGCGGCCGTCGTCACCTACCACTCGGTCTTCTCGCGGCTCACGTTCGAGGAGGCCCTCTACTACGACCACCTGATGGGGCTGGCGGCGGCCAACGTCGTCCACGAACCCTACCAGCGGGAGCACCTGCCCTACAACCTGGGGCGGGTCCCGGACAACGTTTTCGTCATCCCCCACGGCGCCGGGCGCGGACACCCCGACGCGGCCCGGGTGCGGGCCGCCAAGGCGCGCCTGGGGGTAGCCGGGCGGCCGGTGCTGGGCATGATGGGCTGGTGGGAGCCCAACAAGGGCTTCGAGCGCGTCATCCGGCTCTGGCCCGACGTCGTCCGGGCGGTCCCCGGCGCCGTCCTGGTGTTGGCCGGCGGCGCCCGGCCCGGCAGCCCGACCGGCCTGCGGGAAGCGGAGAAATACCTCGCCCTCGTGGCCGGGTGCCCGGTCCGGGACAGCATCCTGGTGGTCCGCGGCGCCTTTTCACGGGAGGAGTACATGGACGTCCTGGCCGCTTTCGATGCCATGGCCCTCCCCTACCACTTCGCCAGCCAGTCGGGGAACCTGGCCCACGCCTACGAGGCCGGGCTGCCGGTCGTCGTGTCGGCCATCGAGGGGCTGAAGTCGTCCGTCGAAGCCAGCGGAGCCGGCCTGATCGCCGCCGACGACCGCCAGCTGCGCGAGGCCATCGTCCTCCTGCTGCGGGAGCCAGCCCTGCGGCGGCGTTGCGCGGCGGCGGCGAGGCGATACGTCCGCGACGTCATCGCCTGGGACCGGGTGGCCCGCCGCCACCTGGACGTCTACCGTTGGGCGGCCCGCCGGATCGGGGACCCGCGGTCCTACGACCGTTACCTCGGCCACAGGGTGCATGTGTAAACCTCTGATCGGTTAAAGGGGGGACGGCAGAATGTGACGCCAAGGAAGGGAAGGATCGAATCCTATGGCGGCCGGAGGATCGCACGATCCTCCCGATCGGTTACCCTCGTGATCGGTTAAAGGGGGGACGGCAGAATGTGACGCCGTGGCAGAGGCTCGATGATAAAGGAAAGCGGTAACGCAGGAGGGCTGATTCGGCTTGTCTTCTCCAAACCGGCTCGGGATCGGTATCATCGGCTGCGGCGGATTCGCCCGCTTCGGCGTCGCAGCCGTGGCACCGATGCGGGAACTGGCCGTGGTCGCCATGGCGGACCCGGTGGAAGAAAACCGCCTCCTGGGGGCGGCCGAATGGCGGAAATCCCGGGCCGCAGCCGGCCTCCCGGCCACGGAGCCGGCCCTTTACGCCGACCACCACCCGCTCCTGGAACGGCCCGATGTGGCCGCCGTCTGGGTGCTGACCCCACCCCACCGGCATCACCCTGTGGCCCGAGACGCCCTGCGTGCCGGCAAGCACCTGTTCGTCGAGAAACCGGGCAGCCTGAGCCTGGAGGAGATCGACGACCTGCTCGTCCTGGCCGCTCGCCACAAGCGCCGGACCGGCATAGACTTCGTCATGCGCCACAACCCGCTGTACCGCTGGATCAAGGGTCTCGTCGAGGCCGGCGATCTGGGCCCCCTGGAGCGAATCGCCCTGGAAAACTGCGCCCGCGACGACCGGTTGCCCCCGGACCACTGGTTCTGGGACGAGGCCCGGAGCGGCGGCATCTGGGTCGAGCACGGGGTCCACTTCTTCGACCTGGCCAACTGGTTGGCCGGTCCGCCGGCCAGCATCGCCGCCCTGGCTGTCGACCGCCCTGTCGCAGGCGGCGCCGCGCTGCGCGACACCGTAGCCGCCGTGGCCGTTCATCCCCGGCCGGCCACCCCGCATGAGCCACCCGGCCCAGCGGTGCTGGCCACCCACTACCACGGCTTCACCCGGCCCGGCCCTTTTGAGCGCACCACACTCACCCTGGTATTCCAGCGGGCCTACCTGGACATCGAGGGGTGGATCGCCGTCCGGCTCCGCGGCGACGCGCTGCTGGACAACGCGGCGGAGGCGCGCCTCCGGTCGGTCCCGTGGCTGCGGATGGCGGCGGCGCCGGGACACGGCGGGGAGGGCGGCGATTTTACCGGCCGCGGGCGCAGTTTCACCGCCCGGCGGCGGGTCGTCCTGAACGGCGATCTGGGCGACCGGCAGGAACTCTATCGGGAGAGCATCCGGGCCGGCTGGCGTGACCTGCTCCGGTCCATTGACGACCCCGCCCACCGGCCAGAGGCCGACCTTAATGACGCCCGGGAAGCGCTCCGGGCGGCCCTGGCCGCGACCGTCTCCCAGCGGGAAGGCGTCGCCGTCGAACTGGCCGGCTGATTGCGCCGTCATCCGCATCCGTTGAGAGGGGCTCGGGCACGGCAAGGAGAGGAGGTGGGCCTGTGGTTCTTTCATGACTTTTCGGCCCCCGCCGAGAGGGCCGGAAGGATGTCCGCCACGTGTTTGATCACAAAGACGAGGTAACCGCAAGGGGCTTGGCCCGGCCGGGACGAGGCCGGCCAGGAGCCGCCCGGCGGCAAAGGGCCGCCGCTCCTCATCGGACAGATGACCTCGTCAGGACAGACAACCCTCTCTCCTGCGGTGACGGCAAGGATTTTGAACGAGTCGCCTTCGGGGAATATCAGGAGGCCATCCGCCTGGGGCGGAACGCCGTCGCAGCCGCGGCAGACGGCGATATCACCGGCGGCGATGCCGATGGTCGCCAGACGGTTGTCGGGCACAATCAACCCGTACTCGGCCCCGGATTGGGTTTCCACCGACAGGTAGCGCGCCAGGTGGAACCGGGGAGCGGCGGAGCCACCGGAAGGTTTGATCGCGTACACCGGGATCTGCCGGGTGCCAAGGAAATCGCCGATAGAACGGTGCAACAGCGTTCCTATCTGGTATTCCACGTTGAGGGAGAGGGACTCGTCCGGGAAGAAGAAGGCCAGGGGCTTGCCCAGCACCCTGGCAAGGCTGTGCAGGTCCTCCAGGGAGATGCGCCGCTTGCCCGTCTCCCAAGTCGAGATGGTCACACCGGAGCAATTGAGCAGCTTGCCGAGCTCCTCCTGAGAGAGGCCGGCTTCCTCGCGCGCCAGGCGCACCCTCTTTCCGATCTCCGCGTACTCCAACTGTCAATCCCCCGAAAAGATTATTTTGCCCTTCTTGACAAATTTTAAACCATAACTAGATCCAATTGTCTTTGCAATATGCATAGGAAATACAACGGCTTTGTAGTTCTCGCGATATATGGATGAAAAGGGTTGGTCCAGGGATAGCGCAGCGCAGATGTTCATTCATCAGAAGGCGCGGAGGTATACATCGCCAACCTGCCGGGCGGGAGCGCTCCCGCCCCTTGACAGTCCGCTCCCCTGTCGCGATATTGATTGAGACAAGCGTCCTAGGGAGCCAAAGCCTTGAGAAATCTCATCAAGTTTATCCTGGCCGCCATCCTGATACTGGCGGCCACAACCCCCGCGGATGCCGGCATCACCTATTCCCCGCCCTTCCCCAACGGAAACCTGGGGTACGCCAGGCCGCCCATCGGTATCCGCGTCATACCCAACAACGGGGAGCGGGTCATTTCCGCCAGCGTCACCGTCGACGGCGCCACCTATCGTGCCCGGCAGGAGGGCAACCTCTTCGTCTACCTGCCGGAGGCACCTCTGGCGCCGGGGCGGCACTCCGCCCAGGTCGAGGTGATCTTCGAGGGCCGCTGGCGGCCGATCCGGGAAAGCTGGGAGTTCACCATCGCCCCCGACGCCTTGGCCGAACTGCCTCCGGAGTCCCTCGAGCAACGCCTCGTGCTGCAGGCCGTCAACCGCTACCGGGCGGAGGCCGACCTGCCGCCGCTCCGGCTGGATCCGGCCCTGAACGCCGCCGCCATGGCCCATGCCAGGTATTACGTCGCCAACCCCACCCAGGGACTGAGCGCCCATACCGAGACCCCGGGCCGGGCGGGCTTTACCGGAACCGGTCCCGGGGAGCGGGGGACCTTTTTCGGTTATCCCTATTACAAGTATTACGAGGACATGCACTTCCTACCGGATCACCTGATGGCGGTCCGCGACTGGCTGGATTCGGTTTATCACCGGTTCCCCCTCATCGACCCGGACATCGGGGACCTGGGTTACGGTTACGCCACCGACGGGTTCCGCCACGCCAACGTTCTCAACCTGGGCACCACGGGCGGGGCATCCCAAGACCAAAACGGCACCGGCGGCACGGCGGCCCCTAACCCGGTCGGCATGCAGGAGGGAGCGGAGGCCGCCGATCCCGTCAAGATCATCGTCTATCCGATCCCCGGCCAGCGCGGTGTACCACTGCGCTGGGACGGCAACGAGGAACCCGATCCCTACCGATCCTTCCCCGGCGCCCGCCCGGCGGGGTATCCGGTCACCCTGCAGTTCGATCCGATCCAGGTCGAAGCCTCCGCGGTCGAATACGCCGTCCTGTCGGACGAGAACGGGAACGCCGTCCCCATCTGGCTCCTGACGGGTGATAACGACGAACACGTGGCGCCCAACGTCGCCCTCCTCCCCGCGGTGGACCTGAAACCGGGGACGCGCTACACGGCGCGGGTGCTGGGCAGCGTCCGGCTGACGTGGGGGGAAGTGCGGCGGTTCGATAAGCGGTGGTGGTTTACGACCAACGGTCTCGAGGAGCGGATACTGCCTCAGACGGACATCAGGATTACTTTGGACGGCCGCCCCCTGCTGCCCGACGTCCCGCCAGCCTGGAAAAACGGCCGGATCATGCTCCCCTTCCGGACTCTTCTGGAAAACCTGGGAGCCAACGTCACCTGGGATCCGGTACGGGCCAACGTGATGGCCGTCCTGGGCAAGCACCGCCTGGTCCTCAAGATCGGCAACGACCGTGCCGTAGTCGACGGGCGGGAACAACGCCTGGACGCGGCGCCGTTTATCGAAGGCGAACGCACCCTGGTGCCGGTGCGTTTCGTCGCCGAGTCCCTGGGGCTCAGCGTCCACTGGAACGAGAAGGCGCGCAGCGTCAGCCTGACCACCTCCGCGGGAAACCCGATAGAAAAACCATCCAGGGAACAATAGGCGGCAGGGATAAATACAGCACAACCTGGGCGCGGAGCGGAGTTGGGCGGCCCCACCTCGGTGCGACAGGCTCATTAACCACAGTTATATTCCAGGGCTGCAAGCCCTTGCCGTATAAGGCCT
>DYIH01000072.1 GCA_020723785.1 Thermaerobacter marianensis | reverse complement strand
AGGTGGGCGCCGGCCGGGTGGCGGCGCGGGGGTGGCTGGGCCTCCCCCGCGTCGAGGAACTGCACCGGGAGCTCCGCGGGCTGGCGGTCGCGCCCGGGGAGGGCGGCGAGGTGCTCCTGGACGGCGCGGAGGTGGAGGGGATCGACGCGGCGGGGCTCCAGCTCTTGCTGGCCTGGCGGAAGACGCTGGAGGGGCGCGGGGCGCGGCTGCGCGTGAGCGATCCCAGCGAACCCCTGGCGGCGGCCCTGGCGATCTCTGGCTGCGCGCCGTTGTTCCAAGGTGACGGGGGGGATGCGGATGGAGCGGCACATCCTGGTGATTGACGATTCGGCGACCCTGCGCGCCTCGGTCAACTACACCCTGTCGGAGCAGGGGTACCGGGTGATCGAGGCGGTCGACGGCCTCGACGGACTGGAGAAGCTGGACGAGGCCGTCCGGCAGGGGCGGCCGGTGGGAATGATCATCGTCGACGTCAACATGCCGCGGATGGACGGCATCACGTTCGTCAAGGAGGTCAAGAGAACGGCGCACCGCTTCATCCCCGTGCTGATCATGACCACCGAGTCCCAGGAGTCCAGGAAGATGGAGGGCAGGGCGGCCGGCGCCGCCGGCTGGCTGGTCAAGCCGTTCCAGCCGGAGCAGCTGGTCGGCGTCGTGAAGAAGTTCGTCCGGGCGGACAGCCCGGCGCGGGCGCCGTGAAGCTCCACGCCCTGTTGTCGCCGGGAGTGATATCGGCGTCGGAAGGAGGGTGTCCATGGGGCAGGCCGGGAACATACAGGAAATTTTCCTCATGGAAGTGACCGAACTGGTCGCCCGTTTGGAACAGAACCTGCTGGCCCTGGACGGGGCGCCGGAGGACCGGGGATTGATCGAGGAGATCTTCCGGGACGCCCACACCATCAAGGGGAGCGCCGGCGTGGCCGGGTTCGCCGCCCTGTCCGGGTTCGTCCATGACATGGAATCGGTTCTCGACGGCATCCGGCAGGGCCGCCTGCGGGCCAACGCGCGGGTCGTTTCCCTCCTGCTGGAGGGCGTGGACCACGTGCGCGCTGTCACCGCCGCGCTGGCGGCCGGGGAGGCGCCGCCGGAGGGCGACGGACGCGCGCTGGGGGAGCGTTTGCGGGACGCGGCGTCCGCCGGTGACGGAGGCGCCTCCGGCGGTGGCGGGGCCGGGGGTGAAACCGGCGGCGTCGGCGCTGTTGGCGGTGCGGCGGGCTCCGGCGCCGCGGCCGGGGAGCGCGCATTGCGGATTGCCATCCGGCTGCCGGAGCGCCTGTTCGACACCGGCACCGACCCGCTGCTGCTCCTCCATGAACTGGCCGACCTGGGCGAGCTGGCCGCCGTCCGGCCGGACCTGTCCCGCCTCCCGGACCTGGAGGCCCTCGATCCGACGGCCTTGTACCTGGGCTGGGACGTGGTCCTGCGCACGACGGCGGACCCGGCCGAGGTCCGCGGCGTCTTTCTCTTCGTCGAGGATGACGGGGACATCCGCGTCGAGGCGGTGGGGGAGGAAGAAAACGCATCCGCGCCCGCCCCGGACGGGCCTGCGGCGGGGGACGCCGCGCCCCCGGCCGCGGAGCGGGGCGGCGCGTCCCGGCCCTTCCGCGACCAGGCCGGTTTCATCAAAGTGCCGGTCCCAAAGCTGGACGGCCTGGTCAACACCACGGGCGAACTGACCATCACCATCGCCCGCGTGTCCCAGGTCCTGACCCGGCACGCCGCCGGCGACCCGCGGCTGCAGGGGCTCGGCGAGGAGCTGGGCATGCTGGCCCGCCAGCTCCAGGACCAGGTCATGTCCCTGCGGATGCTGCCCTTGGAGGGCGTCTTCAACCGGTTCCAGCGGCTGGTTCGGGACAAGGCGGCGGAAATGGGGAAGCGGATCCGGCTGGAGGTCCAGGGGGCCGAAACGGAGATGGACAAATCGGTCATCGAACAGGTGGCCGACCCCCTCAAGCACCTGATCCGCAACGCCCTCGACCACGGGATCGAGCCTCCCGAAGAGCGGCGGCGGCAGGGCAAGCCGGAGCAGGGGACCATCCGGTTGCGGGCCTATCACAGCGGCGGCAGCGTGGTCGTCGAGGTGGAGGACGACGGCCGGGGGATCGACCGGGAGAAGGTGCTGGACAAGGCCCGCCGGATGGGGGTGGTGCGGGACGGGGCGGAGCCGGGCGACGACGAGGTTTACCAGCTGATCTTCCATCCCGGCCTCTCCACCGCCGAGCGGGTCACCGACCTCTCCGGGCGGGGCGTGGGAATGGACGTGGTGCGGACCAACCTGGCCGCCCTGCGAGGGAGCATCGACGTCGCCTCGGCGCCCGGTCGCGGCACCCTTTTCCGCATCCGCCTGCCCCTGACCCTGGCCATCATCGACACGCTGGAGGCCCGGGTGGGAGAGACGGTGATCGCCCTGCCCAAGCTGTCCATCCTGGAATGCCTCCAGCCCAAGCGGCGACAGTACAAGACCATCGAGGGCCGGGGCGAGGTCATCGAGCTCCGCGGGGAGATCCTCCCCCTGGTGCGCCTGGCCCACGTGCTGGGCATTGCCGGCGCCGCCGAGGACCCCTGCCGCGCCTTGGTCGTGGTGGCGGAGCACGGGCGGAAGAAGCTCTGCCTGTTGGTCGACGACATCATCGGGGACCAGCAGGCGGTGGTCAAGAGCCTGGAGGAGAACTTCGTGAAGGTCAAGGGCACGGCGGGGGCGGCGATCCGGGGCGACGGTTCAGTCTCCCTCATCGCCGACATCGCCGGGATAGCCCGCTTGGCCTTCGCTTGAGCGCGGCCCCGGTCAACCGGGACGGCCTGCGGCACCGGCGGAGAGGAGGTGAAGCGCATGGCGTTAAAACAGGCGGAGATCCTGTCCGGAAACGGAGAAGGCTCCCACCGAGACCGGGAAGGCGGCCAGCGGCTGCTGGTGACCTTTTCCCTGGGCGAGGAGGAGTACGGGATGGAGGCGGCCCAGGTCCAGGAGATCGTGGCCCTCTCCCGGATCACGGCCCTGCCCAATCTGCCGGACTTCGTGAAGGGCCTGGTCAACCTGCGGGGCAGCGTGGTGCCGGTGATGGACCTGGCGGCGCGCTTCGGGTTGCCGGTCCGGCCGTATGGGCCCCACACGGCAGTCGTCGTCGTCCGCACCGGCGGGCGCACCATGGGTGTCATCGTCGAGGCGGTCAACGACGTGGTGGAGCTGTGCGACGAAGAGGTCCAGCCCCTGCCGGACCTGCCGGTGCGGGTGGACACGCGGTTCATCCGGGGCATCGGCCGGAAGGATGACCGGTTCATCATCCTGGTGGACGTGAACCGGGTCCTGAGCCTGGACGAGCTGGAGGCCTTGGCGGGCCTCGGGTAGCCGCTCGTTGATGCGGCGGCGGGCCGACGGGGTGGGAGCGGGCTGGCGGTGCGACGGCGCGGTCGATCCGGATTTCGGTTGATCCTGACAGGAGAGAGAAAGTTTGCGGGAGGGATCGGGATGTTCTTCAACAAGGTGCGAATGGGAGAGCGGGAGGTTTCGCGCAACGGGCGGCATGCCGCCAACGGCCGCAACGGCCGGAACGAGCACGTGATCCCGGCGGAGCCGGCGGTCAAGCCGGAAACGGTCGAAGACGAGCTGGAGATGTACAAGCAGATTCTCAACAACGTGGATCAGAATGTCTTCATCTGCGACGCCAGCGAGGACAACGTCCTCTACTGGATGAACGACACGGCCAGGCGGAACCTGGAGAAGATGGGCGCCAACATGATGAAGGAGCTGGGGATCGATGTCGGCAAGATCATGGGCGGGAGCATCCACCGCTACCACAAGGACCCGGAACGGATCAAGCGCCTCCTGCGCGACCCGAAGCGGAACCTGCCTCATTCGGTCGACTTTCCCCTGGGTCGTTACATCCTACAGACGACGGTCCACCCGATCTGGTCGCGCGCCGGGGAGTGCCTGGGTTATTACGCCATCTGGCGGGAGGTTTCCCAGCAGCGCCGCCTGGGCCGGATGCGGGAGCAGCAGGCCGAGGCGGTCACCGAGCTCTCCTCTTCCGTGGAGGAGATCGCCTCCGGCATCCAATTGACGGCGGAGAACGCCAAGGAGGCCAACAAGGTGTCCGACGAAGCCCGTATCGTGGCCGAGCGGGGGCAGCAGGCGGTCGCCGACCTGACGGCGGCCATGAAGGGCATCAACGCCTCGAGCCAGCGCATCTCCGAGATCATCGGCGTCATCGACGACATCGCCTTCCAGACCAACCTGCTGGCCCTCAACGCCTCGATCGAGGCCGCCCGGGCCGGCGAGCACGGCAAGGGGTTCGCCGTGGTGGCCTCGGAGGTGCGCAGCCTGGCCCAGCGCAGCGCCAACGCCGCCAAGGAGATCGCCGGGCTGATCAAGGAGAGCGTCAAGAGCGCCCAGGAGGGGAGCGAGATCGCCCAGCTCTCGGCCTCCAGCCTGATGGACATCATCGGGTACGTGAACAAGGTGTCCGACCTGGTGAGCCAGATCACCGTCGCCACCGCGGAACAGGCGGGGGCCATCGAGTCCGTCAACACGGCACTGCAGGACCTGGCGCGCATGGCCCAGGAATTGCTGCAGAGCGACGGCGGCGTGGGCGGCCGCGGAGTGAGCTGGGAAGGGTTCCGGGGGTATCCGGGCGCCGGGGCGGCGTCGCCGGGCGGCGGTTACCAGGACGGCAGGGGGGCGACGGCCGCCGCGTACCTGGCCGGCCGTGGCGGTGAAGAGTGGGAGTCTTTCTAAAGGGAGAGCGGACGGGTGATCCCGCCGGGGGGTGGGTCGGCCATGGTGCCGGAAAACGCCATCCACGACGAGTGTGTTGATCGCGTCGCGGCCCTCATCCAGGCGGCCAGCGGCATCAGGCTGTCCCTTGCCAAGCGGCGGCGGCTGGCCGACCTGCTGGCCGTCCGCCTGCCCGGCCTGGGTCGCAGGGGGTGCGTCGCGTATTGCGACTATTTGCGGAACCGCGCCGACGAACTGGACCGCCTGGTGGCTCAGATGACGACCAACGTCACCTGCTTCATGCGTGAGGAAGACCACTTCGAGTGCCTGCGCGAGGTGGTCTGGCCGGACCTGCGGCGGCGCGCGGCGCGGCGGGGATACCGGATCAGGGCGTGGAGCGCCGGCTGTTCCACCGGCGAGGAGCCTTACAGCATGGCCATGATCCTGGCGGACTGCCTGGAACGGGAGGGCGGCGGCGAGCCCTGGACCCTCGAGGTGTTGGCGACGGACCTCAACCCCGACGTCCTGCGGGCGGCCCGCGAGGGGATCTTCACGGAAGAGCGGGTGCGGCGCGTCCCGCCGGACCTGCTGCGCCGCTTCTTCCAGCGCGGTACGGGCGCCAGGACGGGCCTGTACCGCGTGACGGAGCAGTTGCGACAGGTTGTGACCTTTGCTCGCTTGAACTTGATGGCCGACAGGTATCCGGCGCGAGAGGGGTTCGACATCATCTTCTGCCGCAATGTGGCCATCTATTTCGGCGCCCAGGATCGGCTGGCCCTTTGGAAACGGCTGGCGGCCTGTCTGGCCGGGGGCGGCTACCTGTTTTCCGGCCATACCGACGGGTTCATGGGGCTGCCCTGGCTGCGGCGGCTGTCTCCCACCGTCTACAGGCTGGCCGACGAAGCATAGGGGGCCTGCGAAGTGACACGCGGTAAGGGAGGGGACGGCGCATGAGGAAGGATGGCGTGCAGAAGAGGGTGCGCGTCCTGGTGATCGACGACTCGGCCGCCATCCGACGGTTTCTGGTGGAAGCGCTGGCTTCGGACCCGGGCGTCGAGGTGGTGGGCGAGGCCGGCGATCCTTACGAGGCCAAGGAGAAGATCAAGCAGCTCGACCCGGACGTGCTGACCCTCGACATCATCATGCCGAAGATGAACGGCCTGGCCTTCCTCAAGAACCTGATGCGGCTGCGGCCGATGCCGGTGGTGATGTCGAGCACCCTCACCCGGGAAGGCGCGGCAGCGACCCTGGCGGCCCTGGAGTTGGGCGCCGTCGACTTCATCCCGAAGCCGGATGCGGCGGGGGCCGGCTCGCGGGAGGAATGGATCCGGGATTTCACGGCCAAGGTCAAGGCGGCGGCCGGGGCCAGGGTGCGGCGCCTGCCGCCGCGGATCGCACCCCGGCGCGTGGTTGGGGTCGCACCCGCCCCGCCGGAGGTCGGAACGGCCACGTGGCGGCGCATCGTGGTCATCGGCGCGTCGGCCGGCGGCACGGTGGCCGTCGAGCACCTGCTCGCCGCTTTGCCCGAAAACAGCCCGCCCATCGTCGCGGCCCTCCACATGCCGGCCCGCTTCACCACGCTGCTGGCCCAGCGCCTGGACTGCCTGAGCCGGGTCCGGGTGGCGGAGGCCGCCGACGGCGATCCCCTGCTGCCGGGTCGGGCCCTCATAGCCCCCGGCGGGTTGCACACCGCCGTGGTCCGCCGCGGTGGAGGGGGATGGGCCGTCCATGTGTACGACGGCGACCGGGTCAACCGGCACAAACCGTCGGTCGACGTGCTTTTCACCTCGACTGCCGAGGCCGCCGGCCGGGATGCGGTCGGGGTGATCTTGACGGGGATGGGCGGAGACGGGGCGGAGGGGCTGGCGCGGATGCGCCGGGCCGGCGCCGCCACCGTCGCCCAGGACGAGGAGACCTGCCTGGTGTTCGGCATGCCGAAGGAGGCCATCCGGCGCGGTGCGGTCGACCACGTGGCGCCACTGCCGGCCATCCCGTCCCTGATCCTTCATCTGGGAAAGGAGGGATGACAAGATGCCGTTTCTGACATGGACCAACGAGTACAGCGTCAACGTCCGCGAGATCGACGCCCAGCACAGGAAGCTGATGGACATGATCAACCGGCTCTACGACGCCATGCGCGAGGGCCGGGGCGCCCAAGCCACGGGGCAGGTCCTGCGGGAGCTGATCGACTATACGCGGGCCCACTTCGCTTACGAGGAGCGCCTTCTGAGCCAGCACGGCTATCCGGAGTTCCCCGGCCACAAATCCGAGCATGACCGGCTGGCGCGGAAGGTGACCGAGTTCCAACAGAAATTCGCCGCCGGCAACACGATGCTGGCGCTGGACCTGTCCAAGTTTTTGAAGGACTGGCTGACGACCCACATCCTCGGCACAGACAAGAAGTACGCGGCCTTCCTCAACGGCAGGGGGGTTGCCTGATCGGCGGACGAGATCAGCCGGATGCCGCGGTTCGCGACAGGACTTCACACCCCGCCTTCGGTCTCGGCCTCGCGTCCTGACCGACGAAGGGGTGCGGAGTCCTTTTTGTCGAAACTCTTATGCCGGCCGCAGGGAATCGCTGTCCTCATGGCAAAACTATCCCATGTCCAGGCGGAGCGGTTCCATTTCGGGGGGAGATGTCGTGACGGACGCTGTGAACACGATGCGCGGCGAGGCTATACAATACGAGAACGGGCGGTTGCACGTGCCGGATCGGCCGGTGATTCCCTTCATCGAGGGAGACGGCACCGGCCCGGATATCTGGCGGGCAGCCAAAGTCGTCTTCGACGCGGCGGTGGAACGGGCGTACGGGGGGCGGCGGCGCATCGCCTGGCTGGAGGTGCCGGCCGGGGAGGCGGCCTTCAACCGGACGGGCAACTGGCTGCCGGACGAGACGGTGGAGGCGATCCGGCGCTACCGGGTGGCGATCAAGGGGCCGCTGACGACGCCGGTGGGCGGCGGCATCCGCAGCCTCAACGTCACCCTGCGCCAGGTGCTGGACCTGTACGCCTGCGTGCGGCCGGTGCGCTGGTTCCCCGGCGTGCCGAGCCCCGTCAGGGAGCCCCACAAGGTGGACATGGTCATCTTCCGCGAGAACACCGAGGACGTCTACGCCGGCATCGAGTGGCGGGCCGGGTCGCCCGAGGCGCGGCAGGTCATCGACTTCCTGCGTAACGAGATGGGCGTCGAGCACCTGCGGGACGACGCCGGCATCGGCATCAAGCCCATCAGCGTCACCGGCACCAAGCGGCTGGTGCGCATGGCCATCGAATACGCCCTGCGCCGGGGCCGCAAGAGCGTCACACTGATGCACAAGGGCAACATCATGAAATTCACC
>DYIH01000071.1:7383-8058 GCA_020723785.1 Thermaerobacter marianensis | reverse complement strand
CTATCACGCCATGGCAGCGGGCGCCGACGGCCGCATCTACCTATTCGGTGGCAACACCAACGGCGGTGCTTTATTGAACGATACCTGGGTCTTCGACACCGGTACCCTCTCCTGGAGCCAGGTGCCCGTCGACGGCCCCTCTCCCCGCCGCTGGCACGCCATGGCCGCCGGTGGGGATGGACGCATCCACCTCTTCGGCGGGAGCGACACGAGCGGATACCTGGGGGATACCTGGGCACTCGATCCCGCGACACCGAGATGGATCAGACTGCCCGCCGGTAGCCCCCCGGCCCGCTCCAGCCACGCCATGGCGGCGGGCGCCGACGGCCGTGTCTACCTCTTCGGGGGCCGCGACAGCCGTGATACCCTCGGCGACACGTGGGTCCTGGACCCATCGGCTGCGACATGGACGATCCTCCACCCGGCCCCGAGCCCATCCGTCCGCTGGGGCCACGCCATGGCCGCCACCGGCGACGGGAGGCTCCTGCTATTCGGAGGCGATAACCCGGACGGGAACCTGAACGACACCTGGGTATTCGAGACACCGACGTGAACGCTTCCCGGGGCATCGTTGGCCGTACGGTGCAAACAACGTTGTTCCTCGGGACGTGACATGCTAGATTGAGGCGGAGGTGGAACCGGTGACGGAGGCAGGATCCCATTCGGATCTCGGCA
>DYIH01000071.1:1222-7373 GCA_020723785.1 Thermaerobacter marianensis | reverse complement strand
GGACGAAGCCGCCGCCCGCGAGCGGATCGCCCGGCTGCGCGAGGAGATCGCCTACCACGACTACCGCTACTACGTCCTGGACGATCCGGTGATCACCGACGCCGAGTATGACGCCCTAGTCCGGGAGCTGGAGGCCATCGAGGCGCGGTTCCCCCACCTCGTCACCCCCGACTCACCCACCCAGCGGGTGGGTGGCCAGCCGCGGGAGGAGTTCGCCCAGGTCCGCCACCCGGTCCCCATGCTCAGCCTGGGCAACGTGTTCAGCGCTGCCGAACTGGCCGACTTCGCCCGCCGCGTCGAGGGCCTGCTGCCCGGCGAGCGCACCGCCTACGTGGTCGAGCCCAAGTACGACGGCCTCTCGGTGGCTCTGACCTACGAGGACGGCCGCCTCGTGCGGGGAGCGACGCGCGGGGACGGCGAGGTGGGGGAGGACGTCACCGCCAACCTGCGCACGATCCGCTCCATACCCATGCGCCTGGGAGGGGAGGCGCCGCCGCGCCTGACGGTGCGCGGCGAGGTGTATATGCCCATCCGCGCCTTCGAGCGGCTGAACGAGGAACGGGCCGCCGCCGGCGAGCGCCTCTTCGCCAACCCGCGGAACGCCGCCGCCGGGTCGGTCCGCCAGCTCGATCCGCGCGTCACCGCCCGCCGCGGCCTGGATTGCTTCGTTTACGAGATCATGACACTGGAGGGTGCCGGGGCGCCCTCCACCCACGAGGAGGCCCTGGATCGCCTGGCGGCTTGGGGCTTCAAGGTCAACACGATGCACCGCCTGTTCGACGACATCGACGACGCCGCCCGGTTCATCGCAGAATGGGAGCGCCGGCGCTGGAGCCTGCCTTACGAGATCGACGGCATGGTGGTCAAGGTCAACGACCTGGACCAGCAGGCCCGGCTCGGCGCCACCCACAAGAGCCCGCGCTGGGCCGTGGCCTACAAATTCCCGGCCCAGGAGGCACGCACACGGGTGCGGGACATCCTCGTCTCGGTGGGGCGCACCGGCGTGCTTACGCCGGTGGCCGACCTGGAGCCGGTGGAAGTCGGCGGGGTGGTGGTCTCTCGCGCCAGCCTGCACAACGAGGACTACATCCGCGAAAAGGACGTGCGCATCGGCGACACGGTGATCATCCGGCGCGCCGGCGACGTCATCCCAGAGGTCGTCCGGGTGGAGACGTTGGCGCGGCGCGGTGGCGAGCGCCCCTTCGCCATGCCCCCGCGGTGCCCCGTCTGCGGCGCGGACGTGGTGCGCCTGCCCGGCGAGGCCGCCTCCCGTTGCACCGGCGTCGCCTGCCCCGCCCAGGCCAGGGAGATGATCCGGCATTTCGCCTCCCGCGCCGCCATGGACATCGAGGGCCTCGGCCCGGCGCTGATCGGGCAACTCTTCGACGCCGGCCTGGTCCGGGACGCCGGCGACCTGTACGACCTCAGGCACGAGGACCTGGCGCGGCTGGAGCGGATGGGGGACAAATCGGCCCACAACGTGCTGCGGGCCATCGAGGCCAGCAAGGACCGGCCGCTGGCACGGCTGATCTATGCCATCGGCATCCGCTTCGTCGGCGAACGCACCGCCCGCCTCCTGGCCGAGCACTTCCATAGCCTGGACGCCCTGGCCCGCGCCACGCTGGAGGAGTTGCTGGCGGTGCCCGAGGTGGGCGAGCAGACGGCCGCCAGCATTCGGGCCTTCTTCCGGCAGGAGCAGACGGCCCGAATGCTGGAGAAGCTGCGCCGGGCGGGCGTGCGGATGGCCGACCCGGTGTCAGCGGCCGACGGCGGCGCGGCCGCCAGCCCCCTGGCGGGGAAGACCTTCGTCCTGACCGGGACGCTGGCTGCCATGACTCGGCAGGATGCGGAGGCGGCGATCCACGTCCTGGGCGGCCGCGCGGCGGGGAGCGTCAGCCGCAGGACCGACTACGTCGTCGCCGGCGAGAACCCTGGCTCCAAGCTGGACAGGGCGCGTGAACTGGGCGTGCCGGTCCTCACCGAAGAGGAGTTCCTGCGGCTGCTGGACAAAGCGTCTACAACCTGAAGCGACCAATCGGGGCCTGCAGCTCATGGTCCATCCCCGCCAGGCCGCGCGCCGAGATGTTCTGCGTGTAACCGTTGGTCTGCCGCGTTACCGGAACCCTCACCCCTTCAGCATCACCGGCCCCCTTGTCCGATCCCGCACCATCCATCTCCGCCGCCGCACCCATACCCAGCGCCCGCGCCAGGAACCGCCCCGTGTGCGAACCCGGCGTCCGGGCCACGGCCTCCGGCGGTCCCTCGGCCACGATGCGGCCGCCGCCGTCGCCGCCCTCCGGGCCGAGGTCGATGATCCAATCGGCGCACTTGATCACGTCCAGGTTGTGCTCGATGACGATCACCGTGTCCCCGGCGTCCACCAGCCGCTGCAGCACGCCGAGCAGCCGGTCGACGTCGGCCATGTGCAGGCCGGTCGTCGGCTCGTCGAGGATGTAGACCGTGCCGCCGTCGCTGCGGCGCGATAGCTCCGTCGCCAGCTTCACCCGCTGCGCCTCGCCGCCGGAGAGCTGCGTCGCCGGCTGGCCGAGCCGGATGTACCCCAGGCCGACGTCGCGCAGCGTCTCCAGCTTGCGCCGGATGCCGGGCACGTTCTGGAAGAGGGCCAGCGCCTCGTCGACGGTCATGTCCAGCACGTCGGCGATCGTCTCGCCCTTGTACTGTATCTCCAGCGTTTCGCGGTTGTAGCGCCTGCCCTTGCAGACCTCGCAGGGCACGTAGACGTCGGGCAGAAAGTGCATCTCGATCTTGATGATCCCGTCGCCCTTGCAGGCCTCGCAGCGCCCGCCGCGCAGGTTGAAGCTGAAGCGCCCGCGCTTGTAGCCGCGCAGCCGCGCCTCCGGCGTCAGGGCGAAGACCTCGCGGATGTGGTCGAAGACGCCGGTGTACGTGGCCGGGTTGGAACGCGGCGTGCGGCCGATGGGCGACTGGTCGATGTCGATCACCTTGCGCACGTGCTCCAACCCCTCGATGCCGTCGTGGGCGCCGGGCTTGGCGCGCGCCCCATGCAGGTCGTGGGCCAGGCGGCGGTGAAGGATGTCGTTGATCAGCGTGCTCTTGCCCGACCCGGAGACGCCCGTGACGCATACGAAGCAGCCGAGCGGGAAGGAGGCGTCGATGCCCTTCAGGTTGTGCTCGCGGGCGCCGCGCACCGTAAGCCAGCGGCCTGATGGGGGGCGGCGCGGGGGCACGGCGATGCCGCGGCGGCCTGAAAGGTACTGGCCGGTGACCGATTCGGGACAGGCCATGATGGCCGGCAGCGGGCCGCTGGCGACGACGCACCCGCCGTGCTCGCCGGCGCCGGGACCGATGACCACCACCCAGTCGGCGGCGCGGATGGTGTCCTCGTCGTGCTCGACGACGATCACCGTGTTGCCCAGGTCGCGCAGCCGCTCCAGGGTGGCGATGAGGCGGGCGTTGTCCCGCTGGTGCAGGCCGATGCTCGGTTCGTCGAGAATGTAGAGCACGCCCACCAGCCCGGAGCCGATCTGCGTCGCCAGGCGGATGCGCTGAGCCTCGCCGCCCGACAGGGTGCCGGCGGCCCGGTTCAGGGTGAGGTAATCCAGCCCGACATCCACCAAGAAACCGAGCCGTTCCCGGATTTCCTTGAGGATCCGGCGGGCGATGAGCCCTTCGCGTTCGCCCAGCGGCAGCTCCGTGAAGTAGCGCATCGCCTCCCGCACCGGCAGCGCGGTGATGTCGGCGATGCTCTTGCCGCCCCCACCCAGCGGGCCGCCGACGGTGACGGCGAGGCTCTCCGGCCTGAGCCGCCTGCCCCGGCACTCCGGGCAGGGGACCGCGCTCATGTACTCCTCGATCTCCTCGCGCGCCCAGTCGCTCCCCGCCTCGCGGTGGCGCCGCTCCAGGTTGGCGATGACCCCGTCGAAGGTGATGACCTTCTCACGCGTGTAGCCGTACTGGTTCTTGTAGCGGAAGCGCACCGGCTCTCCGCTGCCGTGGAGCAGCACGTCGATGAACTCGGGCGGCGCCTCTTCCAGCGGCGCGTCGGGGTCGACCCCGTGGCGGGCGGCCACGGCGGCCAGCAGCTGCATGTAGTACCCGTCCGCCCCGCCAGCCGGCGAGTACCAGGGGGCGACCGCCCCCTGGTTCAGCGACCTGCGCTTGTCGGGGATGACCAGGTCGGGGTCGACGATCATCTTCACGCCTAGGCCGGTACAGGCCGGGCAGGCGCCGTAGGGGCTGTTGAAGGAAAACATCCGCGGCTCCAGGGCGCCGACGCTGAGGCCGCAGTCCGGGCAGGCCAGGTTCTGGCTGAAGAGCATCTCCCGGCCCGGCTCACCGTCCCGCGGCAGGACATCGGCCGCGGCCAGCCCCTCCCCCCACTTCAACGCCGTCTCCAGCGAGTCGGCGAGGCGGGAGCGCGCATCGGGCTTGACCACGAGGCGGTCGACGACGATCTCGATATCATGCTTCTTGTTCTTCTCCAACTCGATCTCGTCGGCGGCCTCGCGCACCTCGCCGTCCACGCGCACCCGCACGAATCCAGCGCGGCGGATGTCCTCCAGGATCTTGGCGTGCTCGCCCTTCTTGCCGCGGATCACCGGCGCCAGGATCTGCACCCGCGCCCCCTCGGGTAGGGCCAGGACCTGGTCGACCATCTGGTCCACCGTCTGGGAGGCGATGGGCCGGCCGCAGTGGTGGCAGTGGGGGCGGCCGACGCGGGCGAAGAGCAGGCGCAGGTAGTCGTAGATCTCGGTCACCGTGCCGACGGTGGAGCGGGGGTTGCGGCTCGTCGTCTTCTGGTCGATGGAGATGGCCGGCGACAGGCCCTCGATGGCGTCCACGTCCGGCTTGTCCATCTGCCCGAGGAACTGGCGGGCGTAGGCCGAGAGGGACTCCACGTAGCGCCGCTGACCCTCGGCGTAGATGGTGTCGAAGGCCAGGGAACTCTTGCCGCTACCCGAGAGCCCGGTGAAGACGACCAGCTTGCCGCGGGGGATCTCCAGGTCGATGTTCTTGAGGTTGTGCTGCCGCGCGCCGCGGATGACCAGCTTGTCCTGTGCCACAGGGATTTCACGCCTCCCGCGGAGGCCGTGGCGCCTCCTGCCGGTATCTTAACACGCGACATGCGCGGCCAAAAGTTGTGCAACGCTCGGTGCCCCGGAATATCGCCTCCGTCCCCTGGCAGACTATGAGCGAATACACAACAAGGAGGCTTCATACCGATGATCGGAAGGCAACGTCTGTGGCTGGTCGCTGCGGCAGCCGCTCTGGCCGCCACCGCCGCCGGCTGCCTCGCCCGGACGACCCCGCCCTCGCCGCGGCCCAAGCCGGAACAATCGGCGTCGACCGCCTCGATGAACCCCGGGGATGAGATTTCCCGCCTGGTTAAGGACCGTATGAAGGACGCCCGCAACGTGGATACCATCGTCGTCGGCAACGTGGCGGTGGTCGGCGTTGACAAGGGCCTGACCGCCCGCCCGACGGCGCCGCAGGCGCCCCAGCCCGGCGGCGGCGCCCCGACGCCCGGCGCGCCGGGCGTCGCCCCGGGCACCCCGCCCACCGCGCCGCCGCCCAGCGGCGCCCGCCCCGGCACACCCCCGCCGCCCGGCGCCACCGCGCCCCTGCCACGGATGGCGCCCGGCGTGAGCCCGGATACGACACCGCCGACGAAAACGGAGGGGGCGCCGCTGCCACCCACGACGATGGCGCCGCCGCCCGACCGTATCGACGTCCTGCCCGCTTCGCTGCGGGACGAGATCATGCGGCGCTTCCCGCAGATCGTCCGCGTCCATTCCACCGACGACCCGAACCTGGTCCCGCGGATCGCCTCCATCGCCCGCGACATCCGGAACCGGCGCCAGGTGGCGGACCGGGCCAACGAGATGGCCCACCTGGTATTCATGACCTCGACGGATCGCACCATCCCGCCGGCGCGCAACGCCACCCCGGCCCGGCGAGGGGTTCCGGACCGGAACATGGCGCCCGGCGCCCCGGCACCCGCGCCGGCACGGTAGAGGCCACACTCATGGTGGAGGCAGCCGCAAACGGAGACAAGAGAGGCCGGCTCAACCCCGGCCTCGTTTTTGCGCGCTCCCCCGCCGCCGTCTGCGGCGCTCCGCGTTGCACCTGATCCGCTCGATCTCCGCGTCGTCGATCGCCCTCTCGCAGC
>DYIH01000071.1:0-1212 GCA_020723785.1 Thermaerobacter marianensis | reverse complement strand
GCCACCCGGAAGCCGTGCCTCCGCCCCAGGGCGTGTATCTCCTCCACCTGGCGAACGGTGATGTCGCGTCCGAGGGTGAAAGGCTCGTACCGCCCCTCCAGGGCCAGGATGATCGTCTCGGCGATGCAGGCCTCGGCCGTCTTCGGCGGGAAGCCGAAGTCGAGGCCGAAGTCCAGGCGCTCGCCCGGCACGTGGATGACGCCGCCATCCATCACCAGCACGTCGTCACGCCGGGTGTGGACGTCGCCGGAGATGTTGCGCGGGCGGGCGACGTCGCAGACCACCGCGCCGGGCTTCAGGTCCCCCGCCTCCACGATGGCGTCGGTAGCGGAACTCACCGCGATGACGATATCGGCATCCCGCACCGCCGCGCGGGCATCGGTGGAAACGCGGGGCTCCGCGCCGAGGCGGCGTATCTTCTCCGCCAGGAAGTCCAGGCGCTCGCGGTTCCGGGCCACCAGTGTGACGGCGGGGACGCTCCGGGCGATCACCTGGGCGCAGGCGGCCCCGATGGCGCCGGTGGCCCCTATGACGCAAACCCGGGCGTTTCCAAGGTCGATGCCCATCCGCTCGGCCCCCAGCAAGCTACCTTCCACCGCGGTCGCCGCCGTATAGCTGTTTCCCGTCGTCACCGGGATGTCCAGGGCGGCGTTGACGCTCACGCCCCGGTCGCCGACGATCTTCGTGAAGGCCCCGAGGCCGAAAATCCGCGCCCCCAGCGACTCGGCGATCCTCCCCGCCCGGATCAGGCGTTCCAGGACATAGGGCCATGGAGACTCCAGCAGCACCCGCGGCGTCATCGGGAGGGCGATGAACCAACCCTCGGCCGTGGCCCCCGTCGCCGACTCCACCCCGGTGATGTGGGAAACCCTGAACGGCGGCACCCTCTTGAAGGCGCCCTCCACCAGGCGCTCCGGCAGGTAGCGGACGATGGGGAACTTCCGGGAGAAGTCGCTCACCTGCAGCGGGTGCAGGAGGAATGCAAATCTGCCCAACGAGCCACCGCCTTCCGAAGAATACTCACGCCTTCATTGTATCCGCCAGCCGGTCCTGTTGAAAGCGTGCCGAGGCACCAGCGCACCAGGACACCCCATCAGCCTCGCCGGGTTGATGTGGAAACGGATGGGCGCGAAACCGGCCGCATCATACCGCCCTACCCCGCGAGCACCCCCTTCCCCCCTTGCGCGGGGGCGCCGGTAATGGCAGACTTGG
>DYIH01000070.1:6390-8061 GCA_020723785.1 Thermaerobacter marianensis | reverse complement strand
CCAGATCCGACGGGTCAAGGCCGCGCTGGCGGGGACCGATCCTGCAGCGCGGTGATCGCAGCCGGGTCCGGCGTGACGTAAACGGTGCGCTGGTCGGTGTAGACGACGAACCCGGGCCGGGCGCCGCGGGGCTTGCGGACGTGCCGGCGCCAGGTGACGTCCACGGGCGTCTTGCCGGAATGTCGTGCCTTGCTGTAGTAAGCCGCCAGCATGGCAGCCTCCTCCAGGGTGCGCGGCGGGACGGCTTCCAGCACGGTGTCACCCGCCGGGAGCCGCCGCCCACCTCCGGTGGTGGGCCGGGGCGCGCCTTCGCCGGGGGGCCGGGATGAAACCGGGGGCCGGGGCGCACCGTCGCCGGCCAGCCGCACCACGACGTGGGAGCCGGGGATGTCCTTGGCGTGGAGCCACAGGTCGCCGGGAGCCGCCAGGCGCATGGTGAGTTCGTCGTTCTGCCGGTTGTTCTTGCCCACCAGGATGGTGAATCCGTCGGACGAGACAAAGGCCAGGGGCAGGCTCTCCCCCGCGCCGGTGGCTCCGCGCCGCGCCGGGCGGAGGCCGCTCGATCGGGGGCGCCCCCCGGGCCTGGAGCGGTGGTCGCCGGGGCGGGCGTCCTTGAGGTAGCCCCCGGCGGCCAGTTCGGTGGCCACCTCGGCCAGTTCATCCAGGGTTTCCACGGCCTCCAGGGAAGCCTCCACCCCCTCCAGGTAGCGGATTTCGTCCACGGTCTGAGCCAGCTTGGCCTCCACGGCGTCCCGGGCGCGCTTCCCTTTCCGGTAGCGCTTGAAGTAGGCCTGGGCGTTGGCGGCCGGGCCCAGGCGCGGGTCCAGCGGGATGACGCGTTCGCCGCCGGCCGGGTCGTACCAGTCGGGGACGCGGACCTCGGCCAGCCCCGGGCGCAGCAGGTGCAGGTGGGCGGTCAGCAGTTCGCCGCAAATGCGGTATTCTTCCGCGGCCGCCGCCTCGCGCCGTTCCTCCTCCTGGGCCTGCAGCCTGCGCCGCAGCCGCTCCAGGTGGGTGCCGGCGGCCCGCGCCAGCCGCTGCCGCTCCTCGCGGAAGCGTTCCGCCTCCTCGACGCCGGTGTAGATCAGGTCCAGCAGGCGGCTGGGCGAGGGGTCGCTGAAGCGCTCCGCCGCCGGGAGCATGGTCAGCTCCAGGGCTGAGTAGGGCGGTACGGCGGGCGGCGTGGCGTCCGGGTTGACGGCGGACGGGCCGGCTGCGGGGCCGCAGCCGGGCTGCGCGGTGCCAGGATGACGGGCGGTGGGGGTGAAGGCGCCGGCGGCGACGGTGCGAGCCATCTCGGCCAGGACCCGGCCCAAGGCGGCCAGGTGCGGGGGGGCCATGCCGGCCGCCGTAGCTTCGGGGTCCAGACCGGCCCGGGAAAGGGCTTCCCGGGCGTTGACGGGTCCCAGCCCCTCGACGAGGTCGACCAGGCGGCGCCAAGCGGGGATGCCGGCCACCGCCCGTATGGGCTTGCCGGCCGCTGCCGGGGCGGGGGTGGCGGCGCGCCCGGGGGCGTCGGCCGCTGCCTGCGCGGCGGCGGCCGGCGGGCGCCAGCGAGCCGCCAGGGCCGCCGGGTCGAAGGGGACCAGAGGGATCTTGTCCTGGGCCGGCGGCGGCACGCAGGGGCGTCCGGGAAGCACCTCCCGGTGGCGGTTGACGCCTGCCGGCAGC
>DYIH01000070.1:1382-6380 GCA_020723785.1 Thermaerobacter marianensis | reverse complement strand
AGCCGCCTCAGGGCGTCCAGGATCAGACCGGAGCCGTCCAGCAGGATGATGTTGCTGTGCTTGCCCATCAGCTCCGCCACGAGGGTCAGGCGGACCGGCTCACCCAACTCGTTCACCGTGGCGATGTCCAGGCGGAGCAGGCGCTCCAGGCCCTCCTGCCCCACGGCCTCGACGCGGCCCCCTTCCAGGTGCTTGCGCAGGAGCATGCAGAAGTTCGGCGGGACGGGGGGGTTGCGGCGCGGCCGCTCCGTCAGGTGGGCGCGGGCGTGGCGGGGGTGGCAGGAGAGGAGCAGGGTGTGGCCGGCCCCGCCGGCGTAGATCTCCAGCGTGACCTCGTGGGGTTCCGGCTGGAAGACGCGGCTGACGCGCCCGCCGGCCAGGCTCGCCTGCAGTTCGAGGGCCACCGCCCGGAGCATGATGCCGTCGAAGGCCACCCGCCGTCACCCGGCCGGTCCCGCGGCCCGCTGGCAGGGTGGGGCCGGCGCCGCGGCGGCCGGTTGCGCCCGCTGGGCCTGTTGAGCGGCCCGGCGCTGCAGGGCGCGGGCGTAGATCTCCTCATACAGCGGCACGATCCGGGCGGGCGTGAAGTGGGCGTGGACGGCGCGGCAGGCGGCGCGCCCCATGCGGCGGCGCAGTTCCGCATCGCGCAGCAGGGCGACGGCCCGTTCCGCCATCTCGTCCCGGTCTTGGGGGTGACAGAGGTAGCCGGTTTCGCCGTCGCGAATCAGTTCGCTCAGGCCGCCCACGGCGGAGGCGATCACCGGCACGCCGCAGGCCATGGCCTCGGCGGCGGCGACGCCGAAGCTCTCGCTGAGCGACGGGAAGAGGAAGAGGTCGGCCACACCCAGGAGGGCGGCGACATCCTCCCGCCGGCCGAGGAGGCGGACTCGGTCCGCCACCCCCAGGCTTTTGGCCTCCGCGCGGGCGTCGTCCCGCTCAGGGCCGTCGCCGACGAGGATCAGCCGGGCCGGCACCTCCCTGGCGACGGCGGCGAATACGCGCACCACCTCGGGTACCCGCTTGACGGGGCGGAAGTTCGAGACGTGGATGACCAGGTGTTCATCGTCGTCGGCGTAACATCGGCGCAGGTCGGTGTCGCGGCGCGGCCAGAAAACGGCCGGGTTGACGAAATTGGGGACGACGGCCACCTGCCGCCGCAGGTCGAGCCGGCGGGCGGCTTCGTCGCGCAGCCAGGCCGACGGTGCGGTCAGGGCGTCGCAGGCGTTCAGGGCGAAGGTGGTGATCCCGGCCAGGGCCGGGTGCGACCCGACGGCGGTCACGTCGCTGCCGTGAACGGTGGCCACCAGGGCCGGCGCCCGGCGGCCCAGGGTCTGGCAGGCCAGGTAGGCGGCGGCGGCGTGGGGCACCGCGTAGTGGACGTGGATCACGTCCAGGCCCGCCTCCCGCGACACCTCGGCCATGGCGTTGGCCAGGCTCAGGGTGTGCAGGGGTTCCTGGAAGAGCGGGTGGGCCGGGGCCTGGGCATGGTGGAAGTGAACGCCCCGGGCCTCCGCCGGCAGGCGGAACGGCCGATCGTAGGCGATGAAGTGGACGCAGTGGCCGTGCCGGGCCAGTTCCAGGCCCAGTTCGGTGGCGACCACCCCGCTCCCGCCGGGGGAGGGGAAACAGACGATGCCGATGCGCACGGTCGCGCTCTCCTTTCCAGATTAGGGTACACGCTCGGGCGGGGATGGTGCAAGGCACCCCGCTTCAGGCGTTCCTATCCGACTGGACAGAGGAGTCCGGGGGAGCGATGGTGTAATATGAGCCTGATGCCGGGAAACATGTTGGGGGGTGGTCGATGATGGCTATCGATAACGCGGCTTCTATCCGCACCATCGGCGTCCTGGGCGCCGGCACGATGGGCACGGGCATCGCCCAGACGGCGGCCCGGGCCGGCTTCGACGTGATCCTCTGCGACCTGGACCGGGCCATCGTGGAACGGTCGGTGGCCACCATGGACCAATTCCTGCGCAAGGCGGTGGAGAAGGGCAAGCTGGCCGAAGCCGACCGTGCCGCGGCCCTGGCGCGCGTCCGGGGCACGGCGGACCGGGCCGACCTGGCGGGCGCCGATCTGGTCGTCGAGGCCATCGTGGAGCGGCTGGACGCCAAGCGGGAGGCCTTCCGCGCCCTGGACGGCCTGTGCCGGCCGGAGGTCATCCTGGCCAGCAACACCTCGTCCATCTCCATCACCGAGATCGCCGCCGCCACCGGCCGACCGGACCGGGTCGTGGGCATGCACTTCTTCAACCCGGTGCCGGTGATGCAGCTCGTGGAGATCGTCCGCGGCCACTACACGAGCGACGCCACGGTGGCGGCGGTGCGCGGCCTGGCCGCCCGGCTGGGCAAGGAGACGGTCCTGTGCCGGAAGGACTCGCCCGGCTTCATCGTCAACCGCATCCTCATGCCCATGCTGGCCGAGGCCATGCGCCTGCTGGAGGAAGGGGTGGCCACGCCCGAGGACGTGGACAAGGCCGTCCAGTTGGGCCTGAACCACCCGATGGGCCCCTTCACCCTGGCCGACTTCATCGGCCTGGACGTGGACTACTACGTCATGGACTACCTCTACAGCGAGTTCCGCGACCCGCGCTTCGCCCCGCCGCGGGTGCTGAAGGAGCTGATCCGCGCCGGCCGGCTGGGCCGCAAGAACGGGCGCGGGTTCTACGACTACGGCCACGGGCCGCGGATGTGCTGAACGTCATGCTCCCTCTCCGCCGATAACCTTATTGAGCGATCTCTTCCGCCTGCCCGGCGAAGAGGTGGGACATGGGTACCGACCTGAGGGTGTTGGTTTCCGAGGCGTCGGAGATCCTGGAACGCTTCGCCGCCCTGGCCGGCGAACTGGGGGAGGCCCCGCTGGCCGCCGTTGCCCGGCGTCAGCTCCGGCGCCTGAACCGGGTCAAGTTCACCGTGGCCGTCGTGGCCGAGGCCGGCAACGGGGCAGGGCCGCTGTTGAACGCCCTGCTGGGGCGGGAGGTCTTCCCGGAACGGCGTCCGCGGGACGGGGTGCCGGTGCGGGTGGTCGACGCCGGTGAGCCGGCCGTCCTCATCCGCTTTCTGGATGGCAAGGAGTCGCCGGCGTCCGGTCCCCTGAAGTCCCTGCCCGAGGCGTTGCACCAGCACGCCGGGTCCGGGGCGGCGGAGGCCGGAGTGGACGAGGTCGTCATTGGCCTGCCCAGCCCCATGGGCCGTCAGGGCGTCGAACTGCTCGAATTCCCTTCCCCGGAATCCTTCATCCCCTACGCCCGCAGGACGGAGGCCCTGAACCTGCCGGACATAGACGCCATCCTCCTCTGGCTGGACCCCGGGCGATCGGGAGAACCGCCGGCGCACGAACTCCTGCAGGCCATGGTGCGCTTGGCCTGGAACCGGGTGATCTTCGCCGCCGACCAGATCGCGGCGCCCGACCCGAACCGTGTCCAGAGCGAGTGGAGGGGCCTGCGCCAGGCCCTCAGGGGGGTCTTCGACGAGCCCCGCATCGTCCCGGTTTCCTTGCTTCACGGCCGGGAAGCCGGCGGTTTCTCCCGGCTCGAAGAAGAGATCACGGCCTGCCTCCGGGAGGCCGACCGCACCACCCAGGCGGTTATCGGTCCGCTGCTTTGGGTTCAACAGCGCTTTCGGACCGCCATCATCCCCGGTTTGCAGCTGCAGGTGGCGCGGTTGGAGGAGGGCCGGGAACTGGTGGCGCTGCACGAGCGGCTCAAGGCGCTGACCGAGGCGGCGGAAGCGCTCCAGCGGGCGCGGCGGGAGGCGGCCGGGGCCGGCGGCCCCGTGGATCGGGCGGCGGCGGAAATCCGCGACAAAGTGATCGAGAAGGGCCTGACCCGGTCCGCCCTGACGCAGTTCCTGGCGCGGGAGGTCTTTCCCGTGATCGACGGCAGCCCCCTGCGCCGGCTGGGCGGCGACTTCGGCGCGATCCTGAGCGCCCATGCCGCGGCCCGGTTCCAGGCCTATGTGGCGGAGCGGGCGGGAGCGCTGGAACAGAGCTGGTTCGCTCTCTCCGTGGACGGCCCGCTGTCTGGCGGGGGAGCGCGCGAGGCGGTGGCCGCCGCGGGTGTCCGGGCCCGAGAGGAATTGGGGCCCCCGCCGGGCGCGGAGTTGAGCGAACGCGACCTGGGCGCGCCCGCCGTCGCCCTGGCTGCTCGGGTGACTTCCGGCGTGCTGATGCAGGCCGTCGGTGTGGGCGGGCTGGTCGGGTTGTTTGCGGGCGCCGTCGTCAACGGCTTCAGCCGGTCCTGGTGGGTGGTCCCCCTGGCGGGCCTCGCGGGAGGCGCCCTCGGGATGCTGGCCGCGGTCTGGTTCCGGGAGGCGTGGGCCAAGGCCAACCTCAAAAGCGATCTCGAAACCGCCGTCCTGTCGCTGGCGGAGGCCGCCCGGTCCTATCTGGCCGAGTTCCACGGCCGCCTCGAGGCGGCGGCGCGGCAGGCGTTGGACGAGCATTTCCAACTCCGCGCCGCGCAACTCGACCTGAGCCTGGCCGAACTGCACCCCCTGCTGGAAATGCGGCGGCTGGAACAGACGGAGGGGTTGCCCCGCTGGACCGCCTGCCTGGAGGAGGCCCAGGCGTGTGCGGAGCGGGCGGGGGCGTTGCTGGAGCGGCTTCACCCTATAGCGGTACCGGGGGAGAAGGGATGACGATGTGCAGCGGACCGGGTGTTGACCGACGGGGCGGGCGCCCTGAGAAGGGTGGATGGTCACACACCGGCGGTCGGGAGTCGGGCAGGAATCGGGCGTACCGTGCCGAATGGGTTCCTCATCGGGGTCCCCCTCAGGCCCGCGGGCCCGAGGGGGGTCATGGGAGGGGAACCCCCTGTCCGGAGGCCTCCGCTTCTGCGCGCTGGCCAGTTCCAGCCGGTATGGCAACGCCTACTTCGTCGAGGTGCAGGGGCAGGCGCGGGTGCTGGTGGACTGCGGCCTGAGCCTGCGCCGCCTGGAATCCGCCCTCGCCGCCCTGGGGGTCGACCCCGCCTCCCTCGACGCCATCTTCCTGAGCCACGA
>DYIH01000070.1:0-1372 GCA_020723785.1 Thermaerobacter marianensis | reverse complement strand
TTCGCCCAGCGCTACCGCGTTCCGGTTTACGCCCCGGCGGGCCTGTGGCGCGCCGTCGGCCACCGCATCGGCCCCCTGGACCCCGCCCTGCGCCGCTGCATCGAGCCCCGCACCAGCGTGCGCGTCGGCTGCGCCGCGCCGGGCGGGTTGGGCGGCGGGTGGAGCGACGGGTGGGGCGGGCGGGGCGGCCCGCCCGGCTGCCGGGAGTACGGTTCCGGCGACGGCGCCCTGCAGGTCACCGCATTCCCCAAGAGCCACGACGCCGCCGACCCGGTCGGATTCGTCCTCTCCACCCCCACCGAACGCCTGGGCATCGTCACCGACCTGGGCCGCGCCGACCCGACGGCCGACGCGCCCCTCTTCGGCCTCCTGCGGGGCGCCGAGTACCTGATCTTCGAAAGCAACCACGACGTCGCCCTCCAGCAGGCCTCGGACCGGCCTCCCGCGCTGAAGGCCCGCGTCATGGGCGCCCGCGGCCACCTCTCCAACGACAAGGCCGGCCGCGCCCTGGCCCGGCTGGTCACCGGCGCCACCCGCGCCGTCGTCCTGGCCCACCTGAGCCTGGACTGCAACACGCCCGGCCTGGCCCTGGCCACCGTCCGCGACTGCCTGCGCGGCACCGCCTTCGCCGGCCGCGTGGAAGCCGCGCCGCCCGACCGTCCCGGCGCGATGCTGGGGGCCGCACGGGAGATCCGCGCGCCGGCGTTGGCATGAACCCATGAACCAAAACGCCCGCGGGACCGGATGCTTCCGGCCCGTGAAGCCGGCGGTGGTCAGCGGCGGCGCGCAGGGGCGCGCGGCGCCGCCAGGAAGCGGGCGGCCTCGTACAGCAGCCGGTTGAGTTCGGTGATGAACTCCTCAGGGGAGTTTACGCCGTCATCGCTCCGGGCCAGCTCCAGGGCGGCCGTTTCCAGGAGGTAGAGGCGGTCGCCGCCGCGCAGGCGGTAGAGCGGGTAGCGGTTGTTGACCACCAGGACCTCTTCGCCGTCTTCCTCGGGGTCGCCGGAGGCGCCGCTCGCGGCGCCTCCGCGGACGACGCGCTGGCAGCGGATGTGCTCCTCCAGCGGTCGGATCTCGATGGGGAGGGCGCGGCGCTTGCGGCGCCGGCGCACCCTGGCATGGCCGGCCGTGTCCGCGCCATCTGCGGTTTCCGGCGCGGCTTCGCCCTGCGGCCCGTGGTCCTGCCCGTCGCCCGTTTCCGGGGCTGCTTCGCCAGCAGCGCCGGCCGCGGCCGCGGTTTCCGCGACAGCCGCAGCCGCAGTTTCGGCGGCCGCCCCGTCCGCCCCGCCCATTCCACCCGCCCCGTCCGCCTCGGAGGACAGCGCAGCGGCCTCCGCCGCCCCCGGCACGCCGGCGTCCACGGCGGGCAGCC
>DYIH01000069.1 GCA_020723785.1 Thermaerobacter marianensis | reverse complement strand
TCCATGATCATCACTTCGTTTTTGCCGTCGATCTCCGCGAGGCGGACCTCGATGACCTCTTTCCTCGATGTCGGGACGTTCTTCCCCACGTAGTCGGCCCGGATCGGCAGTTCCCGGTGGCCCCGGTCGACCAGGACCGCAAGTTGTATCTGCTCGGGCCGCCCCAGGTCCATCAGGGCGTCGAGGGCGGACCGCACCGTTCGCCCCGTGTAGAGGACGTCGTCCACCAGGACGATCTTTTTGTCGCTGACGTTCACCGGCACCTCGGTGCGGTGCACCTGCGGCCGCTCCGACATGGTCGTCAGGTCGTCGCGGTAGAGGGTGATGTCCAGCGTGCCGATGGGTACGTCGGCGTTCTCGAACTCCTTTATATGTCGGCCCAGCCGCTGTGCCAGGGGCACGCCCCGCCGCCGGATGCCGACCAGCACCAGGTTGTCGGTGCCCTTGTTGCGCTCCACGATCTCATGGGCGATGCGCCGCAGCGCCCGGTCGATGCCGGATTCGTCCATGATCTGGGCCTTTTCCTGCAGCGCCACGCCGACGCCCCCTTCGCGCGCTTGGACGCGCAAAAAAACCCCTTGCTTCCCGCAAGGAGTCAGCCGACAGGAACCGGTCGGGCGTTGTCTCCTTGCTCGTCTCGCCGGACGAACTTAAAGGTGCTGCCCGTAAATAATCTACCAGGCCTCGACAGCAGAGTCAACACATTTACCTTGGGGGATAGGGGATAGCCCCCCACCGCGCATGGGTGGTGACCCAGGACGCCCCGTTCCGGCAGCCCGCATGACATAGCCCCCCCACCGCGCATGGGTGGTGAATTACTTCACTTTTAAAAAACCCCTGTCTTGCAAGGGTTTCATCAGCGTGAAGTACTTCACTTCTTTCAAATCCTGTCGCACCAGGGTTTTCGGCCAGTGAAGTACTTCACCACCCACGGTCCGGGGGCGATGACGGATGTCCCCGCCGGCAGGCATTCCGTCACCGGTGCCGACGGCTGGTTGGCGGCCCCACCGGTCGCTCCGGCGACCCCGGGTCGTGCGACAGGTTCATAACTGCTTCTTTTTGCCGGAGGCAGGCCGCGGCTTGCCGGCGCCCGGCGGCGCGGCGGGGGCGGCTGCCCCGTGCGCCCGGCGGCGCTTCATGGCCGAGGAGCGAACCCAGATGGCCAGCAGCCCCAAGACCGGAATCGCAAACAGCCCTGCCATTCTGTATAGATAGGGGCGCATGTTGGCCACGTTGGCCCGAATGGTGATCTGCATGTCGGGTGCGGGATCGAGGGGCGCCCTGTTCCTGTATACCCGGACGATGCTGTTGCCCATGTCCTCTGTGCCCGCATCCTGCAGTTCCGGGATCTCCCCGGTGAACTCCAGGTCGTTCATGGCGACGGTCATTCGTTCCGTCCGGTAGAGCCTGGCGCGATGGAACGTGCGCGGCAACCGCGTTATCACTCCGTACGTCAACTGGAACTGCCGGCTACCTCCCGCCGGAATCGTCGTGCGGATCACGACCCGGTCCCCCAGTTCGGTCACTCCCTCCTGCGCGGGTCCCATGACGCGCATCTGGTGATACCCCGGCATCACCGGCAGGACGACCTCGGTCTGATCCTGTTTGCCTTCATTGGCGATCTCAACGACGTTCATGAACATGGCGCCCATCTGTGGGGTGACGTCGGTGAGAATAAGGCTTTCGCTCCTTACTACCAGGCCCGGCGTGGCCGGCGGCGCCGCGGCGGCGGGAACGGGCCAGGCCGCGAAGGCGGGGAAAAGGACCGCAACGAGGAGAACGATCATGAAGCGGCGGCGCCTCACCGTTCGCATCACCCTTTCAACCTGTCGTTTTGCATCTTAACACCGCCGGAAACCACCAGCAACCCGTTCCCCGCGCAGCCGGTCGATGGCCGCAGCCAGGTCGGCCGGCGGCGGCGCCATGAATTCCAAGGCCTCGCCGGTCCGCGGGTGGACGAACCCAAGCCGCCGCGCGTGCAGCGCCTGCCCGGCCAATCCAAGAGGATTCCGCCGGGGGCCGTAGACCGGGTCGCCAGCCACCGGATGGCCGATGTGGGCCAGGTGGACGCGGATCTGGTGGGTGCGTCCCGTCTCCAGGGCCACGGCGAGCAGCGAGTATCCCGCGCCGCGGGCGGCGCCGGGGACCGCGCAGCGGGCCGCCGCTCCCTCGCAGGGGAATCGTTCCAGGACCCGGTAGCGGGTCACCGCCCGCCGCCCGCCCTCCACCACCGCCATGCGCTTGCGCTCCACCGGATGGCGGCCGATGGGCGCGTCAACCACACCCTCATCGGGGGGCTGGCCGTGGACCAGGGCCAGGTACTCCCGCCGCATGGTGCGGTCCTTGAGCTGGCGGGCCAGGGACAGGTGAGCGGCGGCGTTCTTGGCCACCACCAGCAGGCCCGTCGTGTCGCGGTCCAGGCGGTGGACGATGCCCGGCCGCACCACCCCGCTCCCGGCGACGCCGGGGTTCCGTTCCGGCGGGGTATCCCATTCGGCCGCCATGGCGGGGATGTGGGCCAGGAGGGCGTTGACCAGTGTGCCGCCGCCGTGCCCCGGCGCCGGATGGACGACCATGCCCCGGTGTTTGTTGATGACGACCACGTCGGCATCCTCGTAGACGACGTCCAGGGGGATGGCCTCGGGCCGCGCCTCCAGCGGCTCGGGGTCGGGCAGCGTTACGGCCACCCGCTGCCCTGGGCGGAGCCTGATGCCGGCCTTGGCCGGCGCCAGGCCGTCCACCGTGACCAGGCCCTCCCTGATCAGCTTGGAAGCATGGGAACGGGTCAGGGCGAGGTCGGGCCGGCCGGCCAGGAACTGGTCCAAACGAGTGCCGGCGGCCTCTTGAGGCACGAAGAACTCATGCCCGGCCGCCATCTCTGCCTCCACCCGGCTGCGGGGCATCACGCCAAAGGTGGAAGCCCAAAAGGAAGGCGCCTGCAACGATGGCCACGTCGGCCAGGTTGAATACCGGCCAGACGCCGAAGTCCAGGAAGTCGACCACCGTGCCGAAGCGCAGGCGGTCCACCAGGTTGCCGGCGGCGCCCCCGGCGGCCAGGCCCAGGCCGAGGCGCAGGAGGGGCGATGCAGATCCCAGCCGCCTGGCGTAGAAAACGATGCCGGCCAGCAACAGGACGGTGATGGCCAGAAAAAAGAAGGTCTGTCCCTGAAGTATCCCGAAAGCCGCCCCCGGGTTGCGGCTGGACGTGATGTGGAAGGCGCCCGGGATGACCGGGACCTCCTCTCCCGGAGTCATTCGGGTGAGCACCAACCATTTGCTGAACTGGTCGGCGGCGAAGACCGCCATACCGGTGATCGCGATGGGCAAGGGACGGCTCCTTCCTGATCCACACGAACCTCCGAAGGCTCATTTTAACACAGATCAGAGCCTGTCGCACAAAACCCTTGTCACGGAGCCGCTCGGCAGGGCCAACCCCGCGGTGCGGGCGCGGTGCCGCTAGGTGCGCTCGCCCAGGGGCTCGCCGTCCTCGCCCACGATCAGTTCCAGTTCGTCCACGCCGCCCTGCCGCTCGTTGGCGTCGGTGTAGAGGCGCTCGTAGCCGGCGGCGTCCGGCACGTCCTGGGGCGTTTCCGAGGTGCCGTACCGGGCCACCGCCTGCCAGGCATCCTCGCCGTCGAACATCACCTGCCCGCCCTCGCCGCGCGTGCCGGCGTCGAGGAAGGACCGTCCGAAGGGCGGGCTGAGGAGTTCCTCCTCCACCGGGCGCGCCCGTTCCCGGACCGCTTCTTCTTTTTCGATGCGGGACCGGCAGTCCAGGCAATGGGGCGTCTCCGGCACCGCCTCCAGGCGCTCCGCCGGGATCTCCCGGCCGCAGGCCTGACACCGGCCGTAAGTGCCGTCCTCGACCCGCCGCAGGGCGTCCGCCACGTCCCGCAGGCGAGCCTCCACGCCGCCGCGGAGGGCAAGGTCCTTGCTGCGCTCGAAAGTCTCGGTGCCGATGTCGGCAGGGTGGTTGTCGTAGGTGGACAGCTCGCTCAGGGAGCCGCCCTGGGTGGTCCCCAGACCCCGGTCGCGAAGGCGGTCCCGCATCGCTTCCAACCGTCTCCGCTCCTCCACGAGTTTTTCACGGAAGTGTTGCAACCGCAGCGCGTCCATGGGCGCTCCCCCATTTTCACCCCATCGGGGCGGTTTCGATACGCGGGCCGCCCATTCATGGACGAAGCCGCAAATCCTCGTTGATGATGCGAATCAGCTGGGCCAGGAAGTGGCCGATACCGGGAAGGTTGTAGATGATGGCGACGCGGGCCAGGTAAAGCACCAAGGCGCCCAGGAGGGTGAAGCCGATCGCCATGCCCAGGCCACGCACCAAGCCGGAAACGAAACTTATGAACAAAATGCGCCGAGGGTGGCGATAGTACTCGTGGAACTCGGCGATATTCCACTTTTCCATGGCCCAACTCAGCTCATCCACCCTGGCCAATACCCGTTTGACCAGGCGGCGCAGGTCGTCGCGAGCTTCCTCCTCGCGTTCCTTGCGCCCGCTCTCACCCGCCGCGACGCGGCCCGGCAAATCGCTCACCGCGGCCCCCTCCGGCTAGTTTGTCCGGCGGGGCGGGCGGCCATGCCACCGTTCCCGTCCGCTGCCGGGGAAACCGCCTCGCCGTTGACAGGCGACAGGCCCGCTGACAGGCCCTTCGATATCATCGGGGGAAGGCACGGACCACCTCGCAGGAGCTTCCCTTGCTCCGGCGAATTCCTTCCTTGATGGAGAGCCCAGCCGCGGTCCGAAAGGCTTGCCGTTGGGGAAAGGAGCGGACCACCCGTGAGCTTTCGCGACCGGCGGGATGCCGGACGGCAGTTGGCGCGGCACCTGGCGCACCTACGGGGACAAGCCGGGATCGTGTTGGGCATCCCCCGGGGCGGCGTGGTTGTCGCCCGTCCCGTCGCCGACGCCCTGGGCTGGCCACTGGACGTCGTCATCGCCCGCAAGGTCGGCGCGCCCTTCCACCCTGAGCTCGCGCTGGGCGCCGTGGCGCCGGGGGACGTCCTGGTGATCAACGAGGCCGTGGCCGCCGAGTTCGACCTGACCCCGGAGGACATCGCCCCCCAGGTGGCCGCCCAACGGGCCGAGATCGAGCGGCGGCTGGGCCTTTATCGCGGTAATAGACCGGCACCCGACGTGCGCGGGAAAACGCTCGTCGTTGTCGACGACGGCATCGCCACCGGCATGACGGTGGCCGCCGCCATCCAGAGCCTCCGCCGGCAGGAGCCGAAAGCGATCGTCCTCGCGGCGCCGGTGGCCTCCCCAGAAGCCATGGTCCAGATCCGCCCCCTGGTCGACGCGGCGGTCTGTCTCCTCGAACCGTGGTCTTTCCGGGCCGTGGGCGAGTTCTACGAGGACTTCACCCAGGTCACCGACGACGAGGTGATCCGGCTGCTGGAACCCGCCGACGAGACCGGCTAATGGACCAGATCCATGCGCAGGCGATCGGCCAGCATGGCGATGAACTCCGAGTTGGTCGGTTTGCCGCGATCGGAATTGAAGGAATGGCCGAACAGCCGGCCCAACATTTGAACGTTGCCGCGGCTGAAAGCCACCTCGATGGCGTGCCGGATGGCGCGTTCGACGCGGCTGGGGGTCGTGTTGTACTTGCGGGCGATGGCAGGATAGAGCTCCTTGGTTACGGCCCCCAGCACCTCCACGCGGTTCACCACCATGATGATGGCGTCCCGCATATAGAGATAACCCCGTATGTGGGCAGGGATACCGATCTCGTGCATCAGGCTGGTGACCTCCACGTCGAGGCCCCGGTTGGCCGGGAGCAAGGCCCGCACTTCCTCCCGGCTGCCCGCCATCTGGCGGATGCGTTTCCCCAGCACGTCGAGGCTGAAAGGTTTCAGCACGTAGTAGTCGGCGCCCAGTTGAACCGCACGCTGGGCCACGTTCTCCTGCCCGAAGGCGGTGAGCACCATGACCTTGGGCCGGCTTTCAAAACGTCCCGTGTTGAGCCTCTCCAAGACCCCGATCCCGTCGAGGTGGGGCATGATGATGTCGAGGATGATGACGTCAGCCGTGCCATTTTCCAGAAAATCCAGCACATCCATGCCGCTGTAGGCCACCCCGGCCAAGTGCATATCCGGCTGTTTTTTTATGAACTCGCCCAAGACTTCGCAAAAATCCCGATTGTCATCAGCGACAAGCACCCTGATGGGCTCGTCGTCCACAGCCACCGTCATCGTCATGACCCGATAACCTCCATCATATGAGAGGGCCGGCTCCCCGACATTTACCACTTAGGATTTTTCTCCGCGACCAGTGGGACTCCTGCCAAATCAAAGGGTGTTTTTTACGCAAGTTTCGACAAATCCGTGTCAGTTTTTTGGTTATAATGCAAAGGCAGCCGCTTGTTACACGGCTGCCCACCGGTGTCCTTGGACCCTGGAGGGAGGCCCGCTCACCGGCCGGCCAGAGCCATCTTCAACGGCCCTGTTTCCCGGGGTATATGCGCCATCATCCATTCGGCGAACACGGCGTATCCCCGCGTGGGGTCGTTGACGAAGACATGAGTCACGGCGCCTGCCAGCTTGCCCCCCTGCAGGATCGGGCTGCCGCTCATCCCCTGCACTATGCCCCCCGTGGCCGCCAACAGCCGGGGATCGGTAACCCGGACGGTCATCCCCTTGTCATTTGGCCGGTCCTGGGGCAAGACCCGCTCGATCACTACGTCGAAAGCCTCGACCTTCTTACCCTGGATCACCGTGAGGATCTGCGCCGGCCCCGGGCGGACCTCATCCTCCAGGGCCATCGGTATGGGCACCGGGTCCTTCCCCTCCGGCAGCTCGGCCAGCAGCCCGAAAATGCCGAAAGGCGTGTTGTGGGTGATCGTTCCCAGCGGTTTATCCTGACCGATGAACACACCTATCTTCTCTCCCGGCTCCCCCGGCCGCCCCGGCCGCACGCCGGCGATAAAAGCTTCCACAACGGAGCCCGCATCGACGGGGTACGGGCGGCCGGCACCGTCCGCGACGAGGTGGCCCAGGGCACCGAAACCGCGCGACTGCGGGTCGTAAAAGCTCAAGGTGCCTATGCCCGCCAGCCCGTCCCTAATCCACAGGCCTATCAGGTAACGCTGGCGGCTCTCGTCGTACACCGGATGGATCTCCCGTTTCAGGGTCCGCCCGGAGCGGCGCAGCGTCAATCGGACCGTGCCTCCATCACCGGCGGCGGCGACTTGCCGTATGACGTCCTCTTTGCTACGGACCGGCTTCCCGTTGATGGCCACGATCAGGTCGCCGGCCTCGATACCCGCCTCACGGGCCGGGTAGTGTCGCCGTCCGTCCGAACCGTTGATGGCGGCTTCGTCGACCACCAGCACGCCGCCGGGCCGGAGCATCACCCCGATGGACTGGCCGCCCGGCACAACGGTCACCGGCGGCACCACCTCGACCGTCACCGTCCGGATGGGCAGCACCCTGAAGAGCCTCATTTCAAGGTGATAGCTGCCGGTCTCCAGGGGCTGGAGCATAAGGTTGCCCCGGGCCGATACCCAGCGCCGGGCGGATGCCTCCCGTCCGTTGAGCCGGATCGCTCCATCCCGGTCCGGACGGATGTAGAGATGCAGCGGCAGATCGCGCGACAACTCCCGCGCATCGCCCCGGACGATACGCACGCGCTCGGGCATGGCGCTCAACCCCTGAAACGGCGGAGAGGCGGCCAGCGCCAGGAAGAGGCAGGCCAGGGCCAAACCGGCCTTATGCCGCCGCGAAAACGCCCGTTTTCCACGCTGCATGCGCTTTCACGCTCCTTTGCCAGATTCTGCGGTTCCTCACCTCCGTGGCGATAAATTGTCCCTCGACGGCGGCCGGGTATGCCGGCAAGTTGACATAAAACAAATAACAATACCTGCGCCGCTTTCCTTGGCGGCGCCGCCAGGGAAATTCAGACGGAGCGATCGGTGGGGTCGCAACCAAAATGGAGGCCAATTGAATTCTTTCAGTGGGGAGCATCACTCGCAAGGGTCCGGTTTTTTTCGGTGCAAAGGCGGAGCGGAGCCGGGCGGCCTCCAGTTTGCTGCAACAGGTTTATTGAGCCTGTCGCACAAACCTGACCGGAGGCCGAAGGGGGGCCGCCGCCCCACAACC
>DYIH01000068.1:6737-8142 GCA_020723785.1 Thermaerobacter marianensis | reverse complement strand
CCCCGATGGGGCGGGCGCCGGGGCGGGGCGCGCGCGGCGCCGCCGCGGGCGGGGTTTCGCGCCAGTTCGAAGGGAAATAGGACAGGTAGGCGCGCGCGGCGGCGATGGCGGCCGCCTCGCCGGAGACCAGCACGTCCCCGCAGCCGCTGACGGCGCAGTGCAGGCGGGCGCCGCCCATCTCCTCCAGGGTGGTCTTCTCGCCGATGACCATCTCGGCCATGCGCGGCGAGCCCAGGTACATGCTGGCGTTGCCCTCCACCATGATGACCGCGTCGCAGAAAGCCGGTATGTACGCGCCCCCGGCCGCCGAGGGCCCGAACAGGAGGCAGACCTGGGGGACGACGCCGGAGAGGCGCACCTGGTTCTGGAAGATGCGTCCGGCCCCGCGCCGCCCGGGGAACATCTCCACCTGGTCGGTGATGCGCGCCCCGGCCGAGTCCACCAGGTAGAGGATGGGGACTTGCAGGCGTTCGGCGGTCTCCTGGACGCGCAGTATCTTCTCCACCGTCCGCGCGCCCCAGGAGCCGGCCTTGACCGTCGGATCGTTGGCCATGAAACAGACGGCGCGTCCGTGGATCCGCCCCATGCCGGTCACCACGCCATCGGCCGGCAGTTCCTCCGCCTGGCAATTGGCGAAGAGCCCGTCCTCGGCCAGGACCTCCCCCCCGTCCAGGAGCAGGCGCAGCCGCTCCCGCACCGGCAGCTTGCCGGCCTCGGCCAGCTTCTCCCGGTATTTGGCCGGACCGCCCAGGCGGATTCGAGCCGCCCGCCGGCGCACGTCTTCGCTCACCCCGCCACCCCCTGGCCTCATGCGCATTCCAATCGCCCCCCGCCTCCCCCTCACGCCGGCGGCAGGCCGAGCTCCCTGGCGATGATCAGGCGCTGGATCTCCGAGGTCCCCTCGCCGATCTCCATCAGCTTGGCGTCGCGGAAGAAGCGCTCCACCGGCGCCTCCCGCATGTACCCGTAGCCGCCGTGGATCTGGACCGCCTGGCGCGCCGCCTCCATGGCCGTCTCCGAGGCGAAGAGCTTGGCCATGGACGCCTCCAGCGTGAACGGGCGGCCCTGATCCTTCAACCAGGCCGCCTTGTAGGTCATCAGCCGGGCCAGTTCCACACGGGTGGCCATGTCGGCGATCTTGAAGCGGATGGCCTGGAAGGCGGCGATGGGCCGGCCGAAGGCCGTCCGTTCCCGCGCGTACTCCATCGACAGGTCCAGGCAGGCCTGGCCGATACCGACGGCGAGGGCGGCGATGTTCACCCGCCCGCCGTCCAGAGCCGCCAGGAACTGGGGCAGGCCGCGGTTCTCCTCGCCCAGGAGATTCTCCACGGGGACGCGGCAATCCTGGAAGACGACCTCGGCTGTGTCGGACGCCCTCAGCCCCATCTTGTCGTAGGGCTTGCCG
>DYIH01000068.1:0-6727 GCA_020723785.1 Thermaerobacter marianensis | reverse complement strand
TGGCCAGGCCGGGCGCGCCGCGGGGCACGATCAGGTTGGACAGGCCGCGCGGGCCGCGCTTCTTGTCGGTGACCACGGCGGCGATGATTACACCGGCGCGGGTGGCGTTGGTGATGAACGCCTTGGTCCCGTTGATCACCCACTGGCCGTTCCGGCGCGCGGCGGTGGTGGCGATGGCCGCGGCGTCGGAACCGGCGCCCGGTTCGGTCAGGCCGAAGGCGGCCAGCATCTCGCCGCGCGCCAGGGGCGCCAGCCAGCGCGCCTTCTGCTCCGGCGTTCCGTGGCGGGCGATGAGGCTGGCGGCCAGCAGGTGGGCCGCCATGGTGATGGCGGTGGAGGGGCAGACGCGGGCCAGTTCCTCGATGGCGACGGCGGTGGACAGGGCGTCCAGCCCGGTGCCGCCGTATTCCTCGGGGAAGGGGAGCCCCAGCAACCCCATCTCCCCCATCTCCGCCAGCACCTCGGCGGGGAAGCGGCCGGCTTCGTCCCGCTCCGCCGCGCCCGGCGCCACCCGCTCGCGGGCGAACCGGCGCACCGTGTCCCGGAATAGTTCCTGTTCCTCGGTCAGCTCGCAATCCACGGACGTCCCTCCTGGCCAGCACGGGTCTCTCTAGATTATTGTCTTGTTGTCGGGCCATTTCATTGAGTCCCTCCGGCCGCGGCCATCGGCGTCAGCCTTCTGCCGGTCGGGCGGGAGGAGTGGCGGCCCGTAAAGCGAATAAATATTCCTTATTTCGTGGCGGGGAGGCCTGGAGTCTTTGGCGCAGATCGTTTGTCTCAACGGCAGGTTCGTTCCTTACGAGGAAGCCCTGGTGTCGGTGGAGGACCGCGGTTTTGTCTTCGCCGACGGGATATACGAGGTGATCAAGTTTTACGGCGGCCGCCCGTTCCATATGGAGGCGCACATGGAACGGCTGGCCAAGAGCGCGGCCGAGATACGGCTGCCGCTCCCGGTGGCCACGGACGAACTCGCCCGCGCCTGCGAGGAGGCGGTGGACCGCAACGGCCTGGCGGGCCGGAACGCCGCCGTCTACCTCCAGGTGACACGCGGCCCGGCGCCGCGGGCCCATGCCTTTCCCGCCGCCCCCCATCCGACCTGGTTCATCCTGGCCCGGCCGGAGAACGGTCCGGACCGGAAGAACCGCGAGCACGGCGTCCGGGCCATCACCGTCGAGGACCGGCGTTGGCACCTGTGCCACGTCAAGTCCATCGGGCTCCTCTTGAACACTCTCGCGAAGCAGCAGGCCATGGAGGCCGGCGCCTACGAGGGCCTCTTCATCCGCGACGGCATCCTCACCGAGGGGACGGCCTCCAACGCCTTCGTCGTCCGCGACGGGCGCCTCTGGACCCACCCCGAGGGACCCCACATCCTCTCCGGCGTCACCCGCCAGGTGCTCATGGAACTGGCGTCCGGCGCCGGCATCCCGGTCGAGATCGCCGGCGTGCCCCTGGCCGATCTGTACGAAGCCGACGAGGTCTTCGTCTCCGGCACACTGAGCGAGGTCACGCCCATCGTGGAGATCGACGGCCGACCGGTCGGCGACGGCCGGCCGGGACCGATCACGCGGCGCCTGCAGGAGGCATTCGCCGCCGCCACCGGCGCCGTGGCCCGGGCGTAGACCGATCGAGCATTCCCGATCCCAGCCACCGCTCGGCGGCTAATCCTGCCGCACCAGGTCCGGGTCTTCCAGCCAGCGGGCCCATTCGGCCAGGGTCCGGTGGGCCTCCTCCAGCGTCACGGCGGCGAACCTCACCCGGCTGAAGCCGGGGCGCGCCTGGGCCAGCAGGGGCAGGTCGGGCGTGATGACGGTGGCGATCTTCGGGTAGCCGCCCATGGTCTGGCAGCCGGCCAGCAGGACGATCGGCTGGCCGTCGCCCGGCACCTGCACGGACCCCACAGGCGTCCCTTCCGATGGAAGTTCCCTGCCCGGCAGCGGCGGCACGGCCGGCCCCGCCAAACGCAGCCCCATGCGGTCCGAGGTGGGCAGGACCTCGTAATCGCGGCTGAAGAACAACCCGACCGCCTCGGCGGAAAACCAGTCCCCCTGTGGACCCGCGACCGCACGGACGATCACCTCCGGCCCGGGAACCGGCACGGCGCCCGGGCGCAGGCGGCGTCCAACGCGGTCCCGGAGCATTCCGGAGACGGGGCCGGTGGAGAGCACGTCGCCGGCCCGCAGCGGCCTGCCGTTCATCCCTCCCATGCGGCCAAGCAGGTCGGTGGCTCGGGAGCCCAGCACCGGCGGGACGTCTATGCCGCCGGCCACGGCCAGGTAGGCGCGGCAGCCGGCCCGCGGGCCGTGGAAGGCGAGCCGGTCGCCGGCGCGCAGCGGGAACGACTCACCGAGGGGCGCCTCCGCGCCGTTCACGCGGGCGTCCAGGTCGGCTCCGGTGATGGCCACCACCGTCTCAGCCAGAGCCTCGACCTCCAGGCCGAACAGGGTCACCTCCAGGCCGGCCTCGCCGGGGGCGTTTCCCACCAGGCGGTTGGCCAGCCACAGGGCCTGGGCGTCGACGGCCCCGCCGACCGGAACCCCCTCCTTCCGATAACCGTGGCGGCCCAGGTCTTGGACCGTCGTCAGGGGGCCGGGGCGCAAAACGCGCAGGGCGGCCCCGCCCATCAGCCGCCACCCTCCGCGACAGCGCGGAAACGAACGCGATCCCCCGGCCGGAAGAGTGCCCGCGGTTCGCGGTGCGGGTCGTAGACGACCCATGGCGTCCGTCCGATGATCAGCCAGCCGCCGGGGTTCTCCGACGGGTAGATGCCCGTCTGCCGCCCGGCCAGCCCCACCGAGCCGGCCGGCACAGCCACCCGCGGTCGTTCCAGGCGCGGCACGGCCAGGCGGGCGGGCAGATCCCCCATGTAGGCGAACCCCGGCGTGAAGCCCAGGAAATAGACGGTGAATTCCTGCCCGGTGTGAGCGGCGACGACCTCGTCCGGGGACAAACCGGTGATGGCGGCGACCCGTTCGAGGTCGGGTCCGGCCTCGCCCCCATAGACAACAGGAACGCTCAGGAGCCGGCCGGGCGCCTCGGGCGCGTCGAGCATCGGCGCCGCGCAGGCCGAGATCTCCGCCGACAGCCTTTCGTACGGCAGCGCCAGTGGGTTGTAGTAGACCAGTATGGTCGTAAAGCCGGGAACGGTCTCCTCGACGCCCGGAATCCCCCTCCGCTCAAGTGCGGCCTGCAGCCGGCGCACCTCCGCCGACGCGGCCGGGCCGGGAGCGCCGTTGAAGCGCAGGAGCACGGCGCGGTCGCCGGCGGGCAGCAACTCCCACGGCCCCATTCGTTCACCTCACCCTTCTGTTCCAGCCGTTCATTCGGATTTACACGCCGGCGGCGGTATTCCTCCCGCGGAGTCGGGCGGCCCCACCAACCAAGGTTGTGCGACAAGCTCAAAGGAATAGGCGGGAATAACCTGGCTCGTGATGGCGAAACTAACCATGCCGAAGTTTACCGGGGAGGGGATATCGAGTGTACGAGGGACAGACGAGCCAGGACGAATATCTCCGTCGGATCATCCGGGAAGAAGTGGCCAGACTGGCTGCCGGGTCCGGACGCCAGACGCTTGGCGGCGCCGGCTTGCCCGGAGCCCAACATATGCCCCCCGGGTAGCACGCACGCCAACAGGCACCCCTTCCCCTCGGGGGGGATGGTATGGCGCCCGACACATCGTTCGCCGCTCCTCCCGCCTCGATCGGATCGCCCGGCGCCATGCCATCTGCGGCGCCGCCCCAGGCGGCGCCGCAGATGGCCGCCGGTGCCGTAGCCGGGACGTTCCCGGATACCCACGCGCAGATATTACAGTCCATGGCCACCAACCTGCAAAAGCTCCGTGCCGTGCTGGTGGAAACGGAGCAGATCGCCCAGCGCATGGAGGATCTGCTCTCCCAGCAGGTCCGGCTGGACCTGGGGCAGGATCAGTCGCTAGGCCAGGGCCAGGGCCAAGGGCCGGAACAGGAGCGGGGCCGGAATCAGGGGCAGGGAGGCCGCCGGCAGGGACAACGGGGACAGGATGGCGGCTCGCAAACGCAGGATCTGGTCAGGGGGCTGTTGGGCCAAGGCGGAGGCGTCCAGGCGCGCGGGCGGATGCGCCGCGGACGCTGACGGAGCAAGCACCGGGAAGATCGTTACTCCGTGATCTGACCACGCAATAGCGGCCAGAGTTTCGGGGATTCCTGCCCCAGGCTCCAGACGGCGACGCCGCCGAGACCGTACCGGTTTACAAGCCCGAACTTGAGCGAAGCGCTCTCCGCCGACTCATACCAAACCTGATGGCGCTGCCCTCCGGCATCGACGTAATCGAAATAGGGCTGGATGTGCCACCCGTCCAGGGTTATGGCCGCGCCACGGTCCGCCGCCAGCGCCGCCGCGGTCCGCGCCGGCACAACCGCCACGCCGGACGGGGACCAGTCGTAACCGTAGCCGGCCACGCCGAGGAGGATCTTCCCGGGCGGGATGGCGGTGACGGCATAGCGCACAACGTCTTCCACCCAGGGCAGCCCGGCCACCGGGCCGGGTCCCGAAAACTCCCCGTGCTGATCGTACGTCATCAGCACAACCAGGTCGGCGATCCGGCCCAGCGCCTCGTAATCATAAGCCTGGGCGCCGTCGTTGTCCAGGCTCTCCGCCGAACGCTTCGGCCCCACCGCCACCGTCGTCAGGTAGCCTTCCGGGCGCAACCGCGCCGCGACCTCGCCGACGAACGCGCTGAGTGGGTCGCGCAGGTCGGCCGGGAGCCCCTCGAAGTCGATCTGCACACCCGCGGCCCCGTAGTCGCGGACGACCCGGTACAGGTTCTCGACGGCCACGGCGCGAAGGGCGGGGTCAACCATGGCGGCGCGACTCCCCCTCCCGTTGTTGACGAGGATGAGCACCTGGCGCCCCTGGCGCCGCACCTGCTCCAACAGTGCGCCGTGGTCCCTTTCACGAGCCGCCAGGCTCCCGTCGCCGCGCAATGTGAACCAGTACGGGGTGACGTAATCGACAACGTCCAGGGCGCGCTCCAGGGAACGTTGGGGGTGAGGTTCGTCGCCCCAACGCGCCCAGTAGCCGAGGACCACCTTGCCCGGAGCCAGGGCCACCGTCCGGATGGCCGGGCCGCCCCCGGCCGCCGGCATCTCTGGCCGGGCCGGGGCCGGCGAGGGCGCGCGCTGCGGCTCGGGCAGGGGCGCAACCGGACGCGGGACGGGCGCGGACGCCGCCCCGGGCGAGGCCCCATCATCGACAACCCTCGCCTCATCCGGCGCCGGCTGGGAAGCCGCCGATTTCGATAGAGGGCTTCGTGGCGACGGGTAAGAGGGCGTGGCCACGAGGCCGGCGGAATCAGCCCGGCTGTTGAAAGCGGCGCCGGCCGGCAGGGTCGCCAGCCCGAAAAACCGGGCGGCCACCGCCAGGGCGATGGCCATGTAAAGCGTCCAATGGTTGCCGCGCCGCCCGCCCCGCACGCATCAATCACCCATCGTCGGCGAATTGTTTACATAACTTCACATCCTTCCGTTTTCGCTTTTCGATGCGTAAGTCCTGCGGCGGCATCCCGCCAATGTTTACCCGGCGTGTGCAAAAGCTCCATAAGTGAAGCGGAGAGCGGAACACTCTCCCGAGCCCCTCAAGCCGTTCCGCGGCCCTCCTCGAACATGCGGCGGTAGGCGTCGTGGGTGATCAAGACCTCGCGCGGCTTGGGTCCCTGATGCGGCCCGATGATGCCGCGCTCCTCCATCATGTCGATAAGCCGGCCGGCCCGCGTGTAGCCCACCCGCAGCCGCCGCTGCACGATGGACACCGAAGCCTGCCCCGTCTCCAGCACGACGCGCACCGCCTCGGGGAACAGGTCGTCCTCCCACCCCTCCTCGCGGCCCTCCCCTCCCGCCGCCTCCGCCGCCATCGCCCCGGCGTCGAACTCGGGCCGGCCCTGGCGCCGCACGAAATTCAGAAGCGCCTCCAGTTCGCTCTCGGGGATGTAGGCGCCCTGGACGCGCACGGGTTTGGCCGCCCCCATGGGATGGAAGAGCATGTCGCCCTTGCCCAGGAGTTTCTCCGCACCGGCGGCGTCCAGGATCGTCCGCGAGTCCACCTGGGAAGAGACGGCGAAGGCGATGCGCGAGGGGATGTTGGCCTTGATCACGCCGGTGATCACATCCACCGACGGCCGCTGGGTGGCCACCACCAGGTGGATGCCGGCCGCCCGTGCCATCTGGGCCAGGCGCTGGATGGCGTCCTCCACCTCGCCCGGAGCCACCATCATCAGGTCGGCCAGTTCATCGATCACGACGACGATGAAGGGCATCGCCCGCTCGCCGCGGGCGGCCGCCGCCTGGTTGTAGCGGGTGATGTCCCGCACCCCCGCGTTGGCGAAGATCTCGTAGCGCCGTTCCATCTCCTTGATCAGCCACTTCAGGCAGCCGGCCGCCTTCCGCGGGTCGGTGACCACCGGGGTCAGGAGGTGCGGGATGCCGTTATACCCCGACAACTCCACCACCTTGGGGTCGATGAGCATCAGCCGCAACTCGCCGGGCGTGGCCTTGAACAGCAGGCTGCAAAGGAGGCCGTTGACGCAGACCGACTTGCCGCTGCCGGTGGCGCCGGCAATCAGCAGGTGGACCATCTTTTCCAGGGAATAGACCACCGGCCTGCCACCGATATCCTGGCCCAGGGCCAGGGTCAGCCTGGACGGCAACTGCTGGAACTCACGGCTCTCCAGCACGTCCCGCAGGTATACGGTGGCAAC
>DYIH01000067.1 GCA_020723785.1 Thermaerobacter marianensis | reverse complement strand
CCCCGGCGACGGTGACCAGGACATCGGCGTTCAGCGTCAGGCCTTTGACCAGGAGCCGGTCCAGCAGATCGACGACCCCGGCATTCCGCACCGGCGTCGGTTGGAGGGTCTCGGTCAACGCGTTCATCCCACGAAACTGTACGGGGCCCATGGCCCGGTGTAGCGCACCGAGTAACCGGGCCGCCTCTCGATCTCGCCCAGCGCCCGGTCCAGCTCCTGCCGGCGGCCCGCGTCGCAAAGGCAGGACAGGTTGGCGATCATCCGCCGTTTCCCGTCAGGCCGCCCGGTCTTCTCCACCCGCAGGTCGCGGACGGCCCCCCGCACCGCCTCGAAAACTTCCCGGAAGGCGGCTTCAGCCGCCTCCTCCAACGCCTGTCCCACAGCCCGCTGCAGGTTCTGCTCCAGCAGGTAGCGAGCACCCTCCGGACTGCCGGATATCTCCTCGCCCATTCTCCGGATCCCCGGATCGGCGGCGACCGCCTCCTTCAAGACCTCCTCGTCGACGAAGACCTGGACCGCATACTCCTCCCTGCCGCGCAGCTTCTCCACCGCAGAGCGCAGCCGATCCCCTTCCTGCAGAAGCCACTTGCGCACCGTTTCCCGCGGGTCCTCCCCGGCTCTGTAAAGGATCGTGTTGAAGGACGCCGGAACGGCGATCCCGAAGATTTCCCGGACGCGGTCCAGCACCTCCTCGTGGGTGAACAGCCACGCCTCGACCTGCCCCTCATCCTCGGAACGGTACGGCTCCGGCGGGCAGTCGTGCACCACGGCGGACAGGTTCCCCTCCGCGATCCGGTACACCTCGGCGCCGCCGATACCGATGGGCCCCAGGCGGTCCGGCCCGTCCCCCTCCGTCACCCCGTATACGTAGCGTCCCGCCGGGCCGGCCGGCGCCGGCCGGTCATTGGGACCCTCGTCGGGCCCGTTGGCCCGATGGGCCGGAATCGCCCCGCCGGACGTCGCCGCCACCCCCTCCGGGGCCGGCACCGTCTCCATCACACCCGCTCCCGCCACGGCTCCCAGATAACCATGGACGGCGTCTCGCACCGCCTCCCGAAGAATCCGGTGCAAGTCTATCCCACGCAGCTCCTCTTCCACCATCCGCTGGAGAAACCCCTTGATTTCCACCACCCGGCCATTCCCCGTCAAGTGCGATACCCCCCATTCAATCCACCCCAGCGTCGGGGGTCGAGCATCCGGCCGGCCACCTCATCCACCAGCCGGTCCAGTCCGTCGCGGACGCTCCTCACCGCCTCGACTATCCCCTGGTCCTCCTTCATCCCCTCGACGGCCCGATCCAGTTCCATGAACGCGTGGCCCAGCCGGTTGACCTCATCCTCCGTAAGGCTCCCCTCCTCGATCCGCCGCATCGCCTCCAGCCTCAAGGCGTCACGGATGATCTCGATGAGCGCGACGACCAGACCGAGGAGGCCGTGTTTTAGGTTGTCCTCGTCGATGTGCAGCGCCATTGCTTCAACCACCCTGGCCTCTCCCGAACTGTACGATCGCCAAGGGAGCGTTTTTCTGTGCCAGCGCCGACACCCATCCGCACCATGGGCATCCGGTTTCCAGGAGTTCGTGTCTCTCGACCCGCTTCTCGCACTGCGGGCAGGTTTCTTTCTCCACCAACGCCGCCCGCCAGGCCGCCGTCTCGTAACTGGTCCCCGAAGGGAATTCCAGGCCGTAGCGGGCCGCCGTCTCAAAGGAAGCCAGGGCGGCGCGTATCTTTATCCCCAACAGCTCCACGCCGGCCACGGAAACAGCGATGTCGGCGTTGATCACCAGGCCTTTGTCCAGCAGCCGGTCAACCAGGGACGCCAGCGTATCGCTGTCCCTCAGGCGTTTTGGATGCATCTCGACAAACATGGGACACCTCCTGGAGGGCCTCTGTCCGGCGGCCCCGCCCTGGTCCGGCGGCGGAAACCCTGCTTGGTCTCCTTAATAAGTTATGGGCGCAACCGAGGAATTGAGAACGCCAAAAGGAGAGTTTTCGCCGGGGAACGGGCAGGTGGACGCGCCCACCTGCCTCCCCTCCGCCTGCCCATGCAACGAAACGCGCCAGGCTTATCAAACGCCGGAACGCTGGCGCCCGGCCGCGTCCACCACCCACTCCAGCACCGCGGCACCGGTCACCCGGAGCAAGGCCGCGGCCGGAACGGCGGCCACCATGCCGAGGATCCCCCAGAAGTGGCCGCCCACCAGGATGGCGAAAACGATGGCCACGGGGTGCAGCCCCACCGAATTGCCGATGACGCGGGGCACCAGGATGGTGTTCTCGATCTGCTGGACAACCAGGTAGGCCACGGCCGCCTTGGCCGCCAGGGTGAACGAGGTCATCCCGGCCAGGGCGACTCCCGGCAGCGCCCCCAGGAAGGGTCCGAAATAGGGGATCAGGTCGGTGAGGGCGGCGACCAGGCCGAGGACGACGGCATAGCGGACCCCCAGGAAGGCCATGGCCGCGGCGGTCATCACGCCGACGCAGGCGGCCACCGTCAACTGGCCGCGGATGAACCCGGCCACCGCCCTGTCGGCCTCGGCCAGAAAAGCCCACAGGCGGGGGCGCGAACCGGGCGGCAGCCACGCCTGGACGCGCCGCCGGAAGCGGGGGAGGTCGTTGAGCAGGTAGAAGGCGAGGATGGGCGCCAGGACCAGGGTCAGGGCGCCGGAAAAAAGGTCGAAGACCCCGCGGACGGCGCCGTTGATGCGTTTCGTCAAGCCGGCCTCCAGGCGGCTGATCTCCATATCCAGGGCATTCCGCAACCCGTCGGGCAGGGGAATGCGCTGGTAATGGCGGTCCAGGGCCGCCAGGCCGTCATGAATGCGCGCCGTGTATTCGGGGATGGCGGCCGACAGCCGTTCCATCTCGGCCACGAAGAGAGGCACGACGAAGGCGACGATGCCGCCGATGAGCAGGCCGGCGCAGGCGTAAACCACCAGGATGGCCCAACCCCGGCCCAGGCCGCGCCGGTGCAGGGCCTCCACGGGGGGCGTCAGGATGTAGGCCAGGACGGCGGCCAGGACGAAAGGGGGAAGTACGGCGCGGACGCTATAAAGCAGGAGCCCGGCGGCGGCCAGCGCCACCGCCGGCCAAATCCAGCGGCCCCGCCCGGCGATCCAGTCGGCCAGCACCGCCGATGCCCGCCGTCACCGGCCGAGCCTCCGGACCACGGACGCCCCGGCCCGGAGGGCGGGCCGGCCGAAAACGCGCCGTGCCCCCTGCCGCAAGCGCCGCCGCACGCGCGCCAACCTCGAAGCCTGCCGGACCATGCGTCCGGGGGCCAGGACGGCGGCCAACCCGACCGCGGCCAGGCCGCCCAGGATCATCCCGTACCAGAAGCCCCGCCTCATGCCATGGCCTCCCGACAACCCGTGCCGAACGCGGCGCCGTCGTTGGGCACCAGAATCCCGTCCTGGTCGACCTGGAATATCTCCCAGCGCCCGCCCCGCTGGGCGAACTCCACGCAGCAATTCCAGCAGTAATACTGGCGGTTTCCGATCTTGCCGGTCAACCGGCTGTTGCAATTGGGACACTGCATCCTGAAACCCTCCTCGGGCGCCGGCCGGGCGCCCCACCACTCCTTCAGATCCGGGCCTCCCCGTCGACGCGGGTGCACAGGACGGCGCCTTTGCCCGGGGTGAGCCCCGCCGAAACGGGGATGAAGCCTTTCCCCTCCAAAACGTCGTGAACAAAACCGCCGGAAACCTGGTACCCCGCGATGGCGCCGGTCTCCGGGTCAAACTCCAGGTCGCCGATGATCCCCAGGTCGTCGCCGTTTTCATCGATCAACCGCTTGCCCACCAGGTCGGTGTGCCGGTTCAGCATCTGCCGCACGGCCCCGGAGCGGCGGGTCGTCAGCAGCGCCGAGGGACTCCCAACCAGCACCGCCCCGTTGCCGATGGCCCGGACCTCCTCATAGGGGTATATCCGGTGGCCGCTCAGGGCACCGCCGCCCGTCAGCAGGAGGCCGATGACGCGTCCGTCGTGGGCGCTCACCAGGAGGTCGGCCACCGTGCCCAGGGGCTCGGCATCGGCTTCCGTCAGCACGGGCAGTCCGATCACCTGGCTCCGCCGCAACACGCCGCCCACCTCCCGGGCCATCTGCTATTATGCGCCGTTTCCGGCGCGGCTAATCCATCGCCTGACCTGGCACGAGTCATCCATCGAAGACATTATCGATAACACCGCCGCCGATCACCAGGTCCCCCCGGTAGAAGACGGCCGCCTGACCGGGTGCGATCGACCGCTGGGGCGCGTCGAACCGCACCTCCACCTCATCCTCCCCCACCGGGCGTATGCGCGCCGGCCGGGGTTCCGCCTTGTAGCGGATCTGAACGTCGGCGGCCATCTCCCCCTCCAGGCGGTCGAAGGGGATGAAGTTGAGGTCCCTCACCAGCATCCCCGCCCGCCGGGTCTCCTCCTCGGGGGCGACGATGAGCGCGTTGCGGGCGGCGTCGATCTCCACCACGTAGAGCGGCCGGTCGGCGGCGAGGCCCAGTCCCCGGCGCTGACCGATGGTATCGAAGGCCAAGCCACGGTGAGTGCCGAGGCGCCGCCCCGCGGCGTCCAGGATGGGGCCGGGCCGCGCCGCCCCCGGCGCCCGTTCGGCCACGAACCGCCCGTGGTCGTCGTCCTCGACGAAACAGATCTCCTGGCTCTCCGGCTTCCCGGCCACCGGCAGCCCCCGCGCCGCCGCCATCCGCCGCACCTCCTCCTTGGTGTATCCTCCCAAAGGGAAGAGGAGGCGGCGGAGCTGGTCCTGGCGCAGGCAGTAGAGGACGTAGCTCTGGTCCTTGCGCCGGTCCACCCCCCGGCGCAGCAGGTGTCTGCCGCGGGCGGGGTCGTACTCGAGGCGGGCGTAGTGGCCGGTGGCCAGGCGGGCGGCGCCGAGTTCCAGCGCCTTGCGCAGCAGCGGCTCGAATTTCACCCGCCGGTTGCAGGCGATGCAGGGGTTCGGCGTGCGGCCGGCGGCGTACTCGGCGACGAAGTAGTCGACGACCTCGGCGGCGAAGACCTCCCGCAGGTTGAGGACGTAATACGGGATGCCGAGCAGGTCGGCGCCGCGCCGGGCGTCCTCCACCGCTCCCAGCGAACAGCAGCCGCCCCGCCGGGCCTCCTCCTCGGGCGCCAGCTCCGGCCAGATCTGCATCGTCACGCCGATGACCTCGTAGCCCTGCTCCACCAGCAGGGCGGCGGCCACCGAACTGTCCACCCCGCCGCTCATGGCGACGACAACGCGCTCGCCCATCACGATCCCTCCGGTAGAGCCGCCCGCCGCCGCGGGTCGGGCGGGTCAGGCCCGCCCGGCGGGCTCCCCGCAGCCCCGGGCCATGGCGCGCAGCCGTTCCACGATCGGCGGGAGGACCTCCAGCAGACGATCGACGTCGGCGTCGGTGTTGCCCCGCCCCAGGCTGAACCGCAGGGCGCCGTGCAGGGCCGCCGGCGCCAACCCCATGGCCTTGAGCACGTGGGACGGCTCCGTGCTCCCGGCGGCGCAGGCCGAGCCGCTGGAGGCGGCGATCCCCTTCAGGTCCAGGTTGAGGAGGATCGACTCCCCCTCGACGCCGAGGACGCTGACGTTGAGAAGGCCCGGCAACCGCTCCTCGGGGTGGCCGTTGACGGCCAGGTCCGGGACGCGCTCCAGCAGGCCCGCCAGCAGCCGTTCGCGCAGTCGCGCCACGTGGGCGGCCCGTTCGGCCATCTCCCGCCGCGCCAGTTCCGCTGCCACGCCCAGGCCGGCGATGCCGGGCACGTTCGGCGTCCCGGGCCGCAGGCGCCGCTCCTGGCCGCCGCCGTGGACCAGCGGCTGCAGCCTGACGCCCTTGCGGACATAGAGGGCGCCGGCCCCCTTGGGGCCGTAGAACTTGTGGGCCGAGAGCGACAGCAGGTCCACCCCCAGGGCGTCCACGTCCACCGGTATCTGGCCGGCCCCCTGCACCGCGTCGGTGTGGAACAGGGCGCCGGCCGCCTTGGCGATGGCCGCCAGTTCGCGGATGGGCTGCACCGTGCCCACCTCGTTGTTGGCCAGCATGACCGACACCAGGACCGTCTCCGGCGTCAGGGCCCGGCGGAGTTCGTCGGGATCGACGCGCCCGGCGCCGTCCACCGGCAGGACGGTCACCCGGAACCCCTCCCGCCCGGCCAGGTGCTCGCAGGCGTCCAGGACGGCGTGGTGTTCCACCGCCGAGGTGATCACGTGGTTCCCGCGATCCCGCCGCGCCCGGGCGGCGCCGAGGACGGCCAGGTTGTCGGCCTCGGTGCCCCCGGAGGTGAAGACGATCTCCTGGGGCCGGGCGCCGATCAGGGCGGCAACCTGCTCCCGGGCGGCCTCGACGGCCTTTTTGGCCTCGCGGCCGAAGCCGTGGATGCTGGACGGGTTGCCGTAGGTCTCCGCCAGGCAGCGGGCCATGGCCTCGGCCACCGCCGGGTGCACCGGCGTGGTGGCGGCGTGGTCCAGGTACACTCGGTGCATGGTCGGGGTCACCACCTGTCAGATGTAGAACATCGGGTTCCTGCGGGCCTGGGCCTCGCGGGCCTTCTGACAGAGCTCCTCGAGCGTGACGCCGTTGACGACCTCTTCAATCGTCTTGTAGAGTTTGACCCAGACGTCGCGGACCAGGCAGTTGTATGGGTTCGTGCAGTTTTCCCACTCTTCGGGGTTGCCGTCCAGGGCGCACTCGATGGGCGCCAGCGGCCCCTCCAGCACGCGCAGGACGTCGCCCACCGAGATCTCCCTGGCCGGCCGCCCCAGCAGGTACCCGCCCTGGGCGCCGCGGACGCTGCGCACCAGCCCCGCCCGCCTGAGCGGCGCGAAGAGCTGCTCCAGGTAGTGTTCCGAAAGGCCCTGGTTCTCGGCGATGGTCTTGAGGGGCACCGGCCCCTTGCCGTCGTGCATCGCCAGCTCCGTCATGGCCATGACCCCGTAGTGGCCCTTGGTGGTGATGTTCACGGTTGAACCCCCGCCTCCAAAACGCGCCAACGCGCCGGGCACAGGATAATTCCGACCCACACACTTGGGATTACGATGGAACTATAACAGTGAAATCCGATTCCGTCAATAGGGTTTGCTGCTGAGCCGTCCCCAATTTAATCTCGGCAGGAAAAAAGAGACCTTCCTCCGGCATCAGACCCTGAAAGCCGCCGTGGTGATCAAGAGCCGTAGGCTGGTGATCGTGCCGGCGGATCGGGGCTTCAGGCGAGTGACGTTCCTGCAGAAGCCGGGTGCTCTCGGATTCGGCTGCGTGGTGCGCACCCAGACCAACGTCGTGGTGGAGGGACTTGCTGGCCCCACCTTGGCGCGACAGGCTCATTAACCACGGTTATGTTCCAGGGCCGCGAGCCCTTGACGCACAAGGCTTGCGCGACTCGCGCAACAACCCTGTGCATGACGGAAATATGCACCACAGTAATAACGTTTTAGGCGCGATCCCGGGACGCCTTGTCGCACGAGCTTTTCCGGACGCGGATTATGCGCCTGGTCAATAATTTCGAGCTGCAGGCCGAGCCCTGCCCGATGGTCGTCGGGCGGGCCTTCGCCAACCGTTGATCGACCACAGGCAGTCATGAAAGACGTCGATGTCCATCCCCGGTGGGAAGATCACCCCACCGCCCCCTCCATCTCCAGGGCCAGCAGACGGTTCAGCTCCACAGCGTACTCCATCGGCAGCTCGCGGGTGAAGGGCTCGATGAAGCCGGCGACGATCAGCCTGGTCGCCTCCTGTTCGGAGAGGCCGCGGCTCATCAGGTAGAAGAGCTGCTCCTCGCTGACCTTGGATACGGTGGCCTCGTGCTCCATGGCCACGTCGTCCTCCATGACCTCCATGTAGGGGATGGTGTCCGACTTGGAGTCGCCGTCCATGATCAGGGCGTCGCACTTGACGTTGGCCCTGGCCCCCTCGGCGCCGGGGTTGATACGCACCAGACCCCGGTAGGTGGTGATGCCGCCGTCGCGGCTGATCGACTTGGAGACGATCCGCGACGTCGTGTCCGGGGCGGCGTGGATCACCTTGGCGCCGGCGTCCTGGTGCATGCCCCTGCCGGCCACGGCGATGGAGACGACCTCCCCGTGGGCCCGCCGGCCGCGCAGGACGACGGCGGGATACTTCATCGTCACCTTGCTGCCGATGTTGCCATCCACCCAGTACATCTTGGCCCCTTCGTAGGCCACGGCCCGCTTGGTCACCAGGTTGTAGACGTTGCGCGACCAGTTCTGGATCGTGGTGTAGCGGCAGGGGGCGCCCTCC
>DYIH01000066.1:5252-8288 GCA_020723785.1 Thermaerobacter marianensis | reverse complement strand
CGAGGTCCCACGGGTAGCCGTCCAGGAATTCGGCGATGGCTTCCTCCCTGCCCGGTACATAGTCCATCTCGATGCCCAACCGGACGGGCCAGCCCAGCGACTTGGCCTCCTCGACGCAGCGGACGTAGCGGTCCAGGTCGGCGCGCTCCCGTGCGCGGGCCCAGTCGTTGTCCAGCAGGCCATGGGCCTGTATGAAGCGGTAGGAGTGCTCGGTGATGCCGATCTCGTCGATGCCCCGGGCGCGGGCGGCGGCCAGGAACTCCTCCAGCCAAGGCAGGGTGAATTCCCCCTGTTCCAGGTGCATGTGGTAATCAACCAGCACCCTTCAGGACCTCCTTGGCTCGGTGCCAGCCCTCCCGGGCCATGTTGACGATCTGCGGCTCCTCGCCGGAGCGGTCCTCGACCACCCGGGCGAACCAGCCGACGGCCTCTTGGGGCCGCCCCACGCGCAGATAGAGTTCCCCCAAGAGGTACTGGAGCCCCCGCTCGGTCATCTTGCCGATGGGGAACTCCTCCTTATCGTACGCCACGATGTAATTGTCCAGGGCGGCCTTGAGGAAGTGGGCCTCCGTCGCGTCGCCGGCGGCGCGGCAGAGCCATGCGGCGCGCAGGCAGAGGCCGGCCACGACGCTGGGCCGGGCGCCCCGCTTCTGGGCCTGGAAGATAGCCAACTTGAAGGCGGCCATGGCCGTGTCCCAGGTGCGCACCCCGGAGAAGTCGACGGTCGGCTTGCGTCCGCCGAGCCAGGCCAGGAGCGCCTCCTTCTGGGCTTGGTTCAACTCGGTGAAGGCCGACTCGGGAGCGGCATAGCCGCAATGGGGGCAAACCCACACGGTGTAGTAATTCGGGTCCAGCCCCTCGTAGGTCACGTTGAAGTCGGTATCGCGGCCGGCGACCCGCAACCGGGACATGCGCACCTTCGTCACGGTGAACTTCTTCCCGCAGAGGGCGCAGGTGACGTCCTCGTTGTACAACTCCGGCGGCAGGGGACCGCCCTGGCCGCCCGTGCCGGCCGGGCCGCCCGTGGCGCCGGTGACGCTCATACCCCGGCCTCCCGCGTGGCGGCCTCCCTTGTGACGGCCCCCCGCCGGCCGCCGCCGGCCGGCACGCGGCCGTTGCCGTTGTACGTGCGGCCCGCCCCGCCGCCCGGCCGGGCGGCGCGCCCTTCCACCAGGTGGGCCGGCAGGTCGACGGCTTGGAACTCCTGAATACCCGGCACCTGGCGCAGTTCGGCCAGGACCGCCTCAGGCGCCGCGTCGTCGATGGTCAGGACCATGACCGCGTCGCCGCCGGAAGCGTGCCGCCCCACGTACATGGCGGCGATGTTGATGCCGCGGGCGCCAAGGATGGTGCCGACGCGGCCGATGATGCCCGGCTTGTCCTGGTGGAAGTCCAGCAGCATGTGGGCCGCCGGGGCGATGTCCAGCGGCAGGCCGTCGATCTCGGTGATGCGCGGCTCGCCCAGGTGGCCCAGGTGGCCGGAGACACGGTGCAGGCGCCCGGCCCGGCCGGCCCGCACCTCGATCAGCGAAGGCCGCCCCTCCACGTCGTGAACGCGGGTGACGTTGAACCGGATCCCCTTCCGCTTGGCCACCACCGGGGCGCTGACCTGGTTCACCGGGTCCTGCAGGATGCTGGAGAGGAGGCCGGAGAGGGCCGTGCTGCCCAGGATATCGGCGGCCCGCCCCTCGAGTTCGCCGTGAACGCCCACCTCGACCACCTCCAGCGGGCCGGGGAAGGCCTGGGGCAGGAAGCGTCCCAGGAGTTCCGCCAGCGGCAGGAGCGGCTGGAGTTCCTCCCACTCCTGCTCCGAAACGGCCGGCAGGTTGACGGCGTTGCGCACCGGCTGGCCGGCGAGGAAGCGGGCGATCTGGTCGGCCACCTCGATGGCGCAAACCACCTGGGCCTCCTCGGTGGAGGCGCCCAGATGAGGCGTGGGAACGACGTTGGGCAATCGCAAAAGCGGGTGATCCGGCGGCGGCGGCTCCTTCTCGAACACATCCAGCGCGGCCCCGGCGATGCGTCCCGCCACCAGGGCGTCGTGGAGGGCCTGCTCGTTGATGATGCCGCCGCGGGCGCAGTTGATGATGCGGGCCGACGGCTTCATCATGGCCAGTTGGTCGGCGCCGATCAGGTTGCGCGTCTGGGCCGTGAGCGGCGCGTGAACCGTCAGGAAGTCGGCCTCCCGCAGAACCTCCTCGAGGGAAGCCAGGCGGAAGCCGTGCTTGGCGGCGTGGGCCTCGGTGGCGAAGGGGTCGTAAGCGACGACCGTCATGTTGAACGCCTGGGCCCGCGTGGCCACCTCGGTGCCGATGCGGCCCAGGCCGACCACGCCCAGGGTCTTGCCGTTGAGCTCGACGCCGGTGAACCGGCTGCGCTCCCACCTGCCCGCCCGCAGGGTGGCGACGGCGTCGGGCACGTTGCGGGCCAGGGCCAGCATCAGGGCCAGGGTGTGTTCGCAGGCGGCGATGGTGTTGCCGTCGGGGACGTTGAGGACGACGATGCCCCGCTCGGTGGCCGCCCCGAGGTCGATGTTGTTCACGCCGACGCCGGCGCGGCCGATGACCCGGAGACGCCGCCCGGCGCGGATCACCTCGGCCGTCACCTGGGTGGCGCTGCGCACCACCAGGCCGTCGTATTCGCCGATGGCGGCGAGGAGTTCCTCCGCGGTCATCTCCGGCCGGTAGTCGACCTGGCAGGTCTCACGCAGCCGGGCGACGCCTTCCTGCGACAGGGGTTCGCTGATGAGGACCTTCACCGTGCCATCGCCTCCTGGTCCTGGGCGGCGTAAACCTGGCGGGCGGCCGCCGCGCCGGCGCCGGACGGCACCGGGAAGCCCTGGTCCGCCAGGGCCTTCTCGATGGCCTCCAGGGCGGTGATCATCTGTTCCGGCCTGGCGGCACCCATGTGGGCCACACGGAAGATCTTGCCGCTCAACGCCCCCTGGCCCCCGGCCACGATGACCCGGTGCGTCTCGCGCAGGGTCTTGGAGAGCTGCGAGGCGTCGATCCCCTCGGGGACCCTGACGGCGGTGAC
>DYIH01000066.1:0-5242 GCA_020723785.1 Thermaerobacter marianensis | reverse complement strand
CGAGGCGCATTCGTCGCCGGCCAGGAGTTCCAGGCCCATGGCCCGGGCGCCGGCCCGGAAGGCCAGGGCCATCGTGCGGTGGCGGCGGTAGATGTTGTCCAGCCCCTCGGCGGCGATCAGCTTCAGGGCCGCCTGCAGGCCGAACCATAACCCGACGGCTGGGGTGTAGGGCGTCTGCCCCTTGGCTCCCGACGCCCTGGCTTTCCTGTAGTCCCAGTAGAAGCGGGGCAGGCGGGCCGCCTCGACGGCCGGCCAGGCGGCCGGGTTCACGTAGACCAGCCCGAGGCCGGGCGGCGTCATGAGCGCCTTCTGCGAGGAGGTGACCAGCACGTCGATGCCCCACTCGTCGCAGCGAACCTCGATGCCGCCGACCGAGCTGACGGCGTCCACGACCAGCAGGAGCCCCCGTGACTTGACGGTTTTCGCGACGGTTTGGAGGTCGAGGGCGACGCTGGTGGAGGTCTTGTTATGGGTGACGAGGACGGCCTTGTAGGCTCCGGCGCCGGCTTGGTCGATGCTGGCGGCCAGCTGTCCGGCGGTGACGGCGGTGCCGGGTTCGACGGTCAGCCGGTCCACATGCAGGCCGTAGGCTTCAGAAATCCTGGCGAAGCGCTCGCCGAATTCGCCCATCACCCCGACGAGCACCCGGTCGCCCGGCGAGAACAGGTTTACGACGGCCGACTCCATGACGCCGGTCCCCGCCGAGGGGAAGATGAGGATGTCGTCCGCGGAACGGAGGACGGGCTTCAGCCCCTGCTGGATCTCCTGGTACAGGCGGGTGAAGGACGGCCCACGGTGGTTGATCATCTGCCGCGAGACGGCCTGGCGTACTTCGGGCGGCACCTGGGTCGGGCCGGGGATAAGCAACAGGTCTTCGGCTTCCATGCGGTCGGTCATCCCCCTCGTGGGTTTGCGAACTGCTCCGGCTCAGGCGGCAGGAAAAGCAAAAACCCGACCTCCCGTCGCTCCCGGCCGGGAGACGGGAGGCCGTCGGATGCTGCCCCTGGCCGCCTGGATGGCCTATGGCCATGTTAGCATCGAATGCGCAAGGTTTCAACATTTACTATTTACTATACACAGCATGGGCATGGTGGGGGCATATCTTTGCAAAGGCGGAAGATACGGCGCCAAAAGCCGTCTTTTTTTACGATATAATCAAATGAACGAAACATTCAGTGAAAATCGCAGCAGCCGTCGCCGGATGATACCGTAACGTTCGAGGCAGGGAACACAGTGCTGCAGGCCGTGGTGTTTTGCGGCGGGGCCATCCTGATGAGCCTGGAGATCCTGGGCAGCCGGGTGCTGGCGCCGTCATACGGGTCTTCGATCTTCGTTTGGGGCAGCCTGATCGGGGTGGTCCTGGGCGCCCTGACCGTCGGTTACTGGCTGGGCGGCGTCCTGGCCGATGCCCGGCCTCGCGCCGGCACCCTCGCCGTCATACTGCTATCGGCCGGGGCGTTGGTCTGGGCCATCCCTTCCCTGGTCGGCCCGGCCGTCCGGATGGCAGGCGGCGATGCCCGCTTCGGGCCGCTCGCGACCGCCATGGGGCTGTTTTTCCTCCCCACCCTGCTCATGGGCATGGTGTCCCCCTACGCGATCCGCCTGCGCGGGCCGGCAAGCGGCTCGCTGGGGCGCACCGCCGGCGTCCTGTACGCGTTGTCCGCCGCCGGCAGCGTTGCCGGGACCCTGGGCACGGCATTCTTTTTGATCCCGTGGTTGGGCGTCGCACAACTGATCCGCATCCTCGGAGCCGGCTTGGTCTTCCTGGCGGCGCTGGCCCTGGCGGCGACGGCCACGACACGGCGGATCGCCGTTCTGCCGGCGCTGGCGGCCGTGTTCCTCGTCCTCGCCTCCGGCGGCCGGGACCCGGTGGCGGGCAACGGCGGCCGGGGCGCTGAAAATGCCTGGGATAGCTCCGCGCCCAGGGTGATCTTTCAGAAAGATAGCATTTACCACCGCATCCGGGTTACCGAAGACCACGCCGCCCGTTATCTCTTGTTCGACAACTCACGGCAAAGCGGCATGGCCCTGGACGATCCTTTCCGGAGCGTCTTCGACTACACCGATTACGTTCACCTGGGCTTCGCCCTCCGCCCCCGGATCCGGGACGTGCTGGTGATCGGGCTGGGCGGCGGGCTGATCCCCAAACAGATTTGGAAAGACCACCCCGATTCCAGGGTCGACGTGGTGGAGATCGACCCCGAGGTGGTCCGGGTGGCCCGCCGCTATTTCGCGCTGCCGGAGGACGAGCGGCTGCGGGTTTACGTCGAGGACGGCCGCCGCTTCCTGGAGGCCACCGACCGCCGTTACGACCTGATCGTCCTCGACGCCTATTACGCCCATGCCATCCCTTTTCACCTGGCCACACGCGAATTCCTGGAACTGGTCCGCAGCCGCCTGCGGAGTGACGGCATGGTGGCGGCCAACGTGGCCGGAGCGCTGGCGGGACCACGGAGCGCCCTTTTCGCCTCCTTCTACCACACCGTTGCCCAGGTCTTCCCGGAACGGTACGTGTTCGCCGCCGGCTGGGCCAGGGAAGGCAATGCGGAGAAATTGCGCAGCATCGTCCTGCTCGCCGGTTCCGGCCGGTCCCTCCCGCCTCCCGCCATGGCCCAGGCCATGGCCGCGGCGGAGCAGCGCGGCGTGAGGCGGGAGCACCTGCGGCGGGCCGCCGACCTGGTTGCCTATGTGCCGGACCTGAGCGTCGCCAGGCTCCTGACCGACGACCGTGCCCCCGTGGAGGTCCTGCTCCGGGTGATCGATTGAGACCGCGGACGGGGGCGGCGGCATCCCCGGCCGGAGAGCCCGTCCTATTCCCCGGGCGACACCGTCCAGGGTCGCAACCAATTTTTCACCGTTACCGGAGGTATGGACGTCCTGGAAGCTCACCTTCCCCTTGGCTCCTTCGGCATAGACGCCGAACGTGGCCGCCAGCTTCTCGGCGAACTCGGCCATCCTGGCAGGTGGTGCCGAGCGCGGTGGGGTAATCACCACATTGAGCCATTTACAATTTTTACTCCATAGCCAAAACGAACCTTTAATAAAATGACCTGTCCGGGCTATGGAAGAAAGCGCCGGACAGTGTGAGACAATAGAGACAAGAGGTTGATCCAGGGCACCGGGAATCCAGCCGGTTCGTTGCACGCGTCAACCCCGTAACAGAAAGGGAACGGGAGCTTCAGGCCCCCGCTTCCGGGAGGAATCGCTACACCCGCGGCGCACTCTTCTCGGCCTATCCGAACCTCGGCCGGGCGCCCTCCTCTTTTCCCGCTTACGGCAATCCAACCCGTTTCATCACCCGCGGGGCATCATCCCGGCCCGCCCCGGGAGGCCCTGGTGGCGCCAGTGGTACAAGCCTGCATACGGCGCCCAGGCGACCGAGAACGAAAGGAGGTGAAGGGACATGGCACCAGAAGCAATAGCATTCCGCTTGGAGGGCCTGGACGACGAGGACTGCTGCCGGCGGGCAGAAGCGGCGGCGCGGAGCATCCCCGGCGTGCTTGCGGCCCAGGCCGACCTGATGGCCAAGCAGTTGGAAGTTGAGGTCGACGCGCCCCAGTGGGAGCGCCAGAGGTTGACCAAGGCGCTGGAGACAGCCGGGTTCCGGATACAGCAGGCTCCCGCCGAACCCGTTACCCGCTGAAACCGCACCCAACGCGCGTCGGGGGTAGGCCGGAACGAGCGCAAGACGGGGCGGGTCTCACCCCCGACGCGGCCGACATTTCCGCAACCGCCCTCGGGCGATCCACTCGGCGTCAGCAGATTTCCGTTTCAGGAGAGCCTGTCTCACAACCTGGGCGCGGAGTCTGCATACCCTTGACGCACAAGGCTTGCGCGACTCATGCACAATGCTTATGCATAACGGTGATATGCACCACAGTAATAAGGTCTTGGCGCGGGCCCGGAATGCCTTGTCGCACAAGCTTTTCCGGACGCGGTTCATGCGCCTGGTTAATGAGCCTGTCGCACAACCCGCCGCCCAGCCTGCGCGACTGAACCGGTTGCCGGATAAGGATCTCGTCTGGTTCCTGATCGACACCGTTGCCCGGATGGACCTGGGTGCGTTCTGGGTCTGACCCTATCCCCATCCCATTCAACGAAGGTTGTGCGACAGGCTCGGTACGGGTGCACTTCCGACTAGTCCCTTGGCGCCGTGGTTCTCCCCGCCCCCGCCGCGGTATAATTGGTGAGGGAACAAATTACAATGATCCCGGCCGGGATCGCGACGAGGGGGAACGGTCGATGGGAACGGTGTTCTGCGACATCTGCGGCGAACGCCCGGCGACGGCGCGGCTGACGCTGATCCGCAACGGGCGCCGGCGGACCTACAACGTCTGCGAGGAAGACTACGCCCGCCTGAGCGGGCGGACGCACCTCTCGCCCTTCGAGTCCCTCTTCGTCGGGCTCTTCGACGACTTCCTGGGCGGAGGTCTCGGCGCGGGCGACTTCGATCCCTTTTTCCCGGAGGCGGGGGAGGCCCTGCGTCCCCGGCGCCTCCGCCGCCGGGAGGCGGTCGACATCGACCGCTTCCTCAGCGACCACGCCCGTTACCTCTTGCAAAACGCCGCCCAGACAGCGTTGGACTTCGGCCGCCGCGAGGTGGACACCGAGCACCTCCTCTATGCCCTGGCCGAGAGCGACATCGTCCAGGAGATACTCAAGCCCTTCAAGATCAACGTGACCGACCTCAAAGGCTACATAGAATACAACGCCCCCAAGGACGAGCAGGCCGCCCGCGAGGCGCGGGACGAGCGCGGCCCGGTGGAGATATCCGTCTCCCCCCGCGTCAAGACGGCGCTTGAACTGGCCATCGGCGCCGCCCGCGACCTGGGCCACGGCTACGTCGGGCCGGAACACCTGCTCATCGGCCTGGCCGAGGAGCAGGACGGCTTGGCGGGTGACATCCTCCGCAAGTACGGCCTGACTCCGCAGGCGCTTCGCCAGCAGACGGTGCGCACCGTGGGCCGGGGCGCCAGAGATGGCCGGGTCGAGGGACCCAGCCATACGCCGCACCTCGACAAGTTCTCCCGCGACCTGACCGCCCTGGCCCGCCAGGGCAAGCTCGACCCGGTCATCGGCCGCGCCGAGGAGATCGAGACGACCATCGAGATCCTCTCCCGCCGCACCAAGAACAACCCGGTGCTCATCGGCGAACCGGGCGTCGGCAAGACGGCCATCGTCGAGGGCCTGGCCCAGCGCATCGTCAACGGCGAGGTCCCCGAGATCCTGCGCGACAAGCGGG
>DYIH01000065.1 GCA_020723785.1 Thermaerobacter marianensis | reverse complement strand
TGGGATGGCGCAGCTTGCGCAGGGCCTTGGCCTCGATCTGGCGGATGCGGTCGCGGGTGACGCCGAAGATCTGGCCGACCTCCTCGAGGGTGCGGGCGCGGCCGTCGTCGAGGCCGAAGCGCAGCCGCAGCACCTCCTGCTCCCGCTCGGTGAGGGTGCCGAGGACGTCCTCGAGCTGCTCCTTGAGAAGGGTATAGGAGGCGGCGTCGGCGGGGGCCGGTGCTTCCTCGTCCTCGATGAAGTCGCCGAGGTGGCTGTCCTCCTCCTCGCCGATGGGCGTCTCCAGCGAGACCGGTTCCTGGGCGATCTTCTGGATGTCCCGCACCTTTTCCTCGTCCATACCCATTTCGCGGGCGATCTCCTCGGCGGAGGGCTCCCGACCGAGCTGCTGCAGGAGATGGCGCTGGACGCGGACCAGCTTGTTGATCGTCTCCACCATGTGCACCGGGATGCGGATGGTGCGCGCCTGGTCGGCGATGGCCCTGGTGATGGCCTGGCGAATCCACCAGGTGGCGTAGGTGGAGAACTTGTACCCCTTGCGGTAGTCGAACTTCTCCACGGCCTTGATCAGGCCGAGGTTGCCCTCCTGGATGAGGTCGAGGAAGAGCATGCCGCGGCCGACGTAGCGCTTGGCGATGCTCACCACCAGGCGCAGGTTGGCCTCGGCGAGGCGGCGCTTGGCCTCCTCGTCGCCGGCCTCGATGCGCTTGGCCAGTTCGACCTCCTCCTCGGCGGTCAGCAGGGGCACCCGCCCGATCTCCTTGAGGTACATGCGGACCGGGTCGTCGATGGCCACCCCGTCGGGGATGGCCAGTTCGTCCCCGTCCTCCTCGGGCTCGAACTCCAACTGTCCGGCCGGCGCGGCGCCGGCGATCTGGCCGTCCGCTTCCAGGTCGCCGGCGACGGCCTCCTTGGGGTCGCCGCCCACCACGTCCACGCCGAGATCCCCGAGGGCCTGGTAGATGTGGTCGATCTGGTCGGGGGTCAGCTCCACGTCCTGCAGGGCGTCCATGATCTCGTTATAGGACACTTGCCCTTTTTCCCGGGCCTTTTCGATCAGCTCGGTGACCTGTTCCATCTGTCCCTTTTCCTTATCCTCCATGAATGTGCCCCCTCACGGCGGGGAGCGGATTCCCCCCTCCCTACCGGGACGCCCCTCGAATGGCCCGGTGCAACGCCTGCCACCGCTCCCCCAATTCCGGAGGCACCGGCCGGCCAGCGGCCGCAAGTTCGCTGATGGCATGGTCCAGCGCCGCGATCTCCCGTTCATGGCGGCGGCGAATTAGCCACCGCAGGCAATCGGCCACGACACGGGCCGGGTCGGCGAAGGGCTCCTCCTCCATCACCAGAGACGCCGCCAGTTCCCGCAGGGCCGGGTCGTCCAGCCGCTGCCAGAAGCCCGCCCCCTCCGCAGGCACCGGCGCGCCGTCCGCCTCAAAGACCACGGCGGCCAGCCGCCGCAGGTCCTCGTTCTCGAAATCGCCCGGGTCCACCTGCCCGGCCGCGTCCGCCAGGTGCTCGGGGTGGCGGAGGAGCAGGCCCAGAAGGCGTCGTTCGGCGCGGTTGGAGGGCGCCGGCCGGTCGGGCGCATGCGACGCGGCCCCGGCCTGGACGAAGCCCCTACTATTGTCCCAGGCATTCCTTTTATTATACGCGCCGCCGGTCTTTTCCATCATAGTCTGGCGGCGGCGCGGCGGTTCACCTTCCGGTCCGGCGCCCTCCCGGACGAACTTGTTCAACTCCCGCCGCAGGGCCTCCTCCGGGACGCCCAGCCGGGCGGAGAAGCGGTTGATGTAAGCGGCGCGGGCCACCTCGTTATCCTCGGCGGCCAGGGCGGGCACCACCTGCCGGACCACCGCCACCTTGCCCTCCACCGTGGCCAGGTCCCGCCCGGCGGCCGCCTGCTGGAACACGTATTCAAGGAGGGGCAGGGCGCCCTCCACGACCTCGCGGAACCCCTCCGCGCCCCGCGCCCGCAGGAACTCGTCCGGGTCCTTGCCGGCCGGGACGCGGGCCACCAGCACCTCGCACCCGGCCCGCCGCGCCACCTCCAGGCCCCGCAGGGCGGCCTGGGCGCCGGCGGCGTCGGCGTCATAGGCTATCACGACCTGCCGCGCGTGGCGCCGCAGGAGCGCCGCCTGCTCGGCGGAGAGGGCCGTCCCCAGGGAGGCGACGGCGGCCGTGAACCCGTGCTGGTGGGCGGTGACCACGTCCATGTAGCCTTCCATGACCAGCGCCCGGCCCGTCTCGCGGATGGCGGCACGGGCCAGGTCCAGGCCGAAGAGCAACCGCCGCTTGTTGAACAGCGCCGTCTCCGGCGAGTTGAGGTACTTGGGCTCCCCCTCGCCCAGCACCCGCCCGCCGAACCCCACCACCCGGCCCTGCTCGTCCCGGATGGGGAACATCAGCCGGTCGCGGAACCGGTCGTGCGTCCTGGCGCCACCACCGCCGCCGGCGCCACCGCCGCCACCGGCGCCACCACCACCGGCGCCACCGCCGCCCGCCACCAGCCCGGCCTGCTCCAGCACCGCCGGCTCGAACCCCTGCCGGCCCAGGGCCGTGAGGAGGCCGTCCCACTGGGGCGGGGCGTACCCCAGGCCGAACCGCTCGGCCGTCTCCGGCGCCACACCCCGTCCTGCCAGGTAGCGCCGCGCCCGCTCCCCCGCCGGGCCTTCACGCAGGTGCCGCCGGTAGAACTCGGCGGCCGCCGCCAGGGCCCGGTACAGCGCCTCGCGCTGCTGCCGGCGGCGGCGTTCGGCGGGCGAGGCCTCCCGCTCGGGAAGGGCGACGCCGGCCCGGCGGGCCAGGGCCTCGACCGCCTCGGCGAAGTCCAGCCCTTCCCGCCGCATGACAAAACTGAACACGTCCCCCGCAGCCTGGCAACCGAAGCAGTGGAACAACTGTCGGTCGGGGGAAACGGTGAAGGACGGCGACCGGTCGTCATGGAACGGACAACGCCCCGCCAGGTTGCGTCCCTGGCAGCGCAGGGCCACATGCTCGGAAATGACGTCGACGATGTCACACCGGCGCCGGATCTCTTCCAGCACGTCCGGGGTCCAATGAACCCGCCTGCTCACCCCGTCAGCGCCCCTTTCGGACGCGATTTATTCTTTTTCGCCAAGAAGCACGGATTTCCTGCCCGGACGCGCCGCAGCCGTGGCGGCGCGTATTCGGGCGGCGCTCCTAAAATCTCATAGGCTACGGGGACCCCATCGCCAGCCGCTTGTTTTGGGGGATGGCCCCCTATAGCGCATGGGTGGTGAAGTACTTCACTTCTCAAAAACTCTTGTCTTGCAAGGGTTTCATCAGCGTGAGGTACTTCACTTCTCTCAAACCCTGTCGCACCCAGGTTTTCGTCCAGTGAAGTACTTCACACCCCATGGTCCGGAGGCGATGACGGCTCCCCGCCGGCAGGCATTCCGTTCACGGCCGGATCGGGGCATGGGGTGACCGGCTCACGGGTGGTGAAACACTTCACCGGCCATGCGCGGCCGAGGCCGGACCGGCGCGCACGAAAGCTCAAACGGAGGCACGATCGGGGAGGTCGAAGCGGTAGCCGACGCCGCGCACCGTCTTGATGTAGACGGGGTTGGCCGGATCGGCTTCGATCTTCTCCCGCAGGTGGCGGACGTGGACATCGACGATGCGGACATCCCCGAAGTAGTCGGCGCCCCAGACGCTGTCCAGGAGGCGGTCGCGGGAGAGGGCCTGGCCGGCGTGGCGCACCAGGAAGGCCAGCAGCTCGAACTCCTTCGGCGTGAGGGGCACCGGGCGGCCGGCGCGGCGGGCCTCGTGGCGGGCGAGGTCGACAACCAGGTCGCCGGCGGTGAGCGCCTCGGGGCTGCGCGGCGCGCCGTTCTCGCCGGCCCGCCGCAGGACGGCGCGCACGCGGGCCACCAGTTCCCGCGGGCTGAAGGGCTTGGTGACGTAATCGTCGGCGCCCAGCTCCAGGCCCAGGACGCGGTCCACCTCGTCGTCCCGCGCCGTCAGGAAGATGACCGGCACGGCCGTATCCCGGCGCAGGACCCGGCAAAGGGTCAGGCCGTCGGTATCGGGGAGCATGATGTCAAGGATGACCAGGTCGGGCCGGCCCTCCGCCACGCGGGCCAGGCACTCGGCGCCCGTGGCCGCCGCCGCCGTCCGGTAGCCGGCCTTGCGCAGGTTCAACTGGACCAGTTCGCGGATGGACTCCTCGTCGTCGACGACCAGGATGGTTTCCGCCATCGTCATCCCCCCCGGCGACCACCCCGCGCGGCTCGCGGCCCATGGTCTCCAGGAGTCACTTGTTCGACGGCGGGCGGCCCCTTCCTGCCAGGATATGTGCGGGTCGTCAAGGGGTCCAGCCGGCTGTCGGTCACCCGCGCCAGGCACTCCGGCCTTGCACGAGGCGTGGCACTGCGAGAAAATCGAAGCATGCAACAAAGCGCCCAACAAACCAAACGACGCGCTCCATACATCCTCCCGGCGGCCGCGCTGCTGTTCGTGGCCGTCGCCGCAGCCTGGGTCTGGTGGACCCGCCCGGCCGCCGTCGTCGACGGCGAGGTGCTGCGCCTGGCCGACGTGGACCGCCGCATCGCCCTGTTCACCGCCCTGTACGGGCATGAGGGCGCCGCCTTGAAACAGAGGGAGGCGCGGCGCCGGTTCACCGACATGATGATCGACGAACTGCTCCTCATCCGCGAGGCGCGCCGGCGCAACATCGCCCCACAGCCGGGCGACGTGGAACAAGGCTATCGCGCCCTTGTGGACACCCTGGCGGGGGGCGACAGGGACGAGGCCCGGCGCAAGCTCCGCCGTCTGGGCGTAACCGAGGCCGACGTGCGGGAATTCGCGCGGCGCCAGGCCACCGTAAACCTCCTCATCTTCCGGGTGACCGCCGACGTGCGGGTCCTGGAGAAGGACGTCGCCGCGTACTACAACGAGCATAAAGAGGAGTTCCAGCGCCCGGACGTCGCCCATCTCCGCCTGATCCGCGTGGCGGACCCCGCCGCCGGCGAACGGGTGCTCAAGGCGTTGGAGCAGGGGCGCGACTTCGCCGCCCTGGCGCGGGAGTTCTCCATCGACCCGGCGACGCGGTCCCGGGACGGCGACGCCGGCTGGGTCGTGCGCGGCGACGGCCGGCTGGAGCCGGCCCTGGAGGCGGCCGCCTTCGCCCTGCGGCCCGGGCAGACGAGCGGGGTCGTCCAGGCCGGGGCGGGCCGCTGGTACATCGTCCGGATGGAGGAATACCGGCCGGTCCGCCAGTTCACCCTGGAGGAGGTGCGCGGGAACCTCCAGATGGAGCTGGTCCGGCAGAAGAAGGAGGAGGCCTTCGAGGCGTTCCGGGAAGGTCTCAGGAAAAAAGCGCGCGTCCGCACGTTGGTCGGGTAGCGGACGCCTCCCGCGAACCCTCAACGGCGGCGCTCCGGCGGAGCATGGGAGCGGATGTCCGCCGGCTCCAACCGGTCCGACGGGTGCAACGTCCTCGCCAGGATCACCACCTGGCGGCGGGGGGACTGCTGGCGGCGCTCCTCGTCCTCGTATGTGAACAGGAAGCCGCCGCCGGGCCGGGGCAGGCTGAAGTGGACCTGGGTGAAGCCGGTCAGGTCGGCGGCGATGAAGGGCCGGCCGGCGGGGGACCCGTCGCGCTTGATCCACTGGCCGAAGAAGTTCCTGTAGAAGTCGTTGCGCCAGGTGACCAGGTAGCGCCCGGTGACCGGGTCGAAGGAGACGCTGGGCAGGTCCACGCCGAGCTGGTAGCCGGGCAGCCTCCGCACCGGGCCGGCGGGGCGCAGGTCCAGGTCGTAGAGGCGGTAGTGGGGCTCGCGGCGGTCGCCGTCCTCCCAGCTCAGCAGGAGGCGTCGCCGTTCGACGTCGATGGCCGGGGAGGGCTGGACGCCGAGGGTCGATAGGGAGCGGGCGGCACCGATGCGGCCGTCGGGGTGGACGAACCGGTACCATAAGCCGCGGCGGTCGCCCTCGGCCCACATCACGATGAACCGCCGGTTGACGGGGTCGTACTCGAGCGAGCGCGAGCCCAGCGCCTCCATGCGCCGCTCGGCCGCCAGGGCCGGGCGGGCCTTGATGACCGGCCGGCCCTCCTCGGCGCTCACCCACTGGACGAAGACGTCCCAGCCGGTGGGGCCAAGCCCGTCCTCATCGCTCCAGGCGACGAGGAAGAGGCCGTCGCCGTCGGCGGCGACGAGCGGCAGGTTCAGTTGGGGGCGGGGCACCCGGTAGGCGGCGACGGGGAACTGGTCGCCCAGCGGCCTGCCCTCGGCGTCCAGGAGGCGGCCCCAGACGAGGCCGAGCTGCAGGTAGACGACGAGGTAGCGCCGCGTCTTGGCGTCGAAGGCCGCGCTGACGCCCATGCCCTCGCCCACCTCGACCGGCGGCGCCAGCGGCCGGCCGTCGGACCCCAGGAGCCGGGCCATCACCGGCAGCCCCCGCCGCCGCTGCTCGTTCACCAGCCAGACGGCCAGGTAGCGCCGGGACCTGGGATCGGCGGCCACCCAGTGGGCGTAGCTGTGGTCCCTGGCGGCGGCGGATACCAGGTAGGGCGGCCCCGCCGCCCCGGCCGCGGCCCCGGGTTCGCCGGACCCGGCAGCCCCGGCCGGGCCGCTGGAACCCGCCGCGGCGGCCGGCCCGCCGGCCCCGGCCAAGGGCGCGCCCAAGGCCACGAGCGCCGCCAGGCACCAAGCTATTGCCCGCAGCCTCCCCCAGGCGCCGCCCTGAACGCCGCCGACATGCCCGCCCCCCGGCCGCAGGCGCAAGCCTCCGCTCATATCCCTACATCCCCGACCCGTTGAAGTAGCCCGACATGCCGTGGCCGTGGCAGCGGGTGCAGGCGGAAGGGAAGCCCAGACCGTTGTCCTTGGGGTTCTTGCCGCCCCGGCCGGTGCCGATGAAGGTCATGCTGCCGGCGGCGTGGCAGGCGCCGCAGAAGTAGCGGGCGTCGATGTCCACCGGCGGTCCGCTGGGCGTGCTGTCGGGCGCCGTGCGGTACACGACCAGGGGTCCCTTCACCTCGTAGCAGGGCGACGTCAGGCCGCGGTTGGTGCAGCCGGCGCTCGTCAGCCTCAGCTTGACGAACGCCCTCAGCCGGTACGGGTTGGGCGACCCGTGGGGGTCGTGGCAGGTGGTGCAGGGGATGATCTGCCCGCCGTTGGCGTCGGAGTAGAACTGGGTCAGGTCGATGTCGGCGATCAGTAAGGGGTTGCTCTTGTTGTTCTGGTAGCCCATCTCGTCGTTCTGCTGGAAGTCGGTCTGCAGGTTCCTGTAATAACGCGTGTTCATGGCGTTGCCGCAGTTGGACTCCTCCTGGCCGCAGGAGGGCGGCGGCGCCCAGGGCAGGGTCTCCGCCGCCGTCGGCAGGGTGTTGTCGTGGCAACGCCAGCAGAAGCCGACGATGGCGTACTTGCCGGGGGTGGGCGTGGGCTGGTCCACGCCGGGGTAGCTGACGCCCCCCTCCGTGGCGCCGGCCCACACCCCGGTCGGCGACGGGTTGTACGGGTCGATCATGATCGGGAAGTTGCCGCTGGCGTTGGCCTGCCGCTGGGGCCACACCGTGTGCGGGTTGTGGCAGTTGGTGCAGGACATGGCCGTCCAGGGGTCGCGGCCGCCGTATTTGTACTCGTACCCCCGGGCCGGGTCGTCGATGTACGGCCACAGGTCGTGGCGGGTGTCGGCATCGGCCGGGTTGGCGGCGATCAGGCTGTAGATGTCCGGCGGCGTGTTCTGCACCGTGGTGGTCGACGCCCGCCCGTCGGTCGCGCTCACCCCGGATACGGCCTCATGTTGTGAGTCATTGCCGGCCACCGAATGGCTGACGTGGTAGACCGGGTTGCCGGACGCCGGCCCGTGGCACTGGAAGCAGACGTAGGGGCGTTCCAGCGTCTTCAGGCGGGCGTTGGGCGCGCCGTGGGGCTTGTGGCAAGCCAGGCAGCGGATAAGGGTCGGCGCAGGGGCCGCCACCGCCGCCCCCTGCCGGACGTACTTGAAGTGGGCGCTGTCCTGGAACGGCGTCTCGCGCGGGCCGCCGATGAGCACGTTGTAGCCGTTGGCGTTGGCCGGGCTCAACGTCCCGTTGCCGTGGCAGGTGTAGCAGACCCCCTCTCCCTTGTGGCGGAAGAACGGCTGCTGCCCGACCATCTCCTTCAGGCGGGGGCTCAGGAGCCGCGGCGTCGGCGTGGAGGTGTCGGACGGCGTATAGGGCTGCAGGTGGGCGCTGTGGCAGTTGGTGCACCTGAGCTGCAGGCCGTAGTAGTTGCGCCCGTTGGCGTCCGGCAGGCCGGCGTCGAAGGCCGAAGACTGCAGTACCGG
>DYIH01000064.1:2714-8395 GCA_020723785.1 Thermaerobacter marianensis | reverse complement strand
CCGGACACGGATTAGGCGCCTGGTTAATAATTTCGAGCTGCAGGCCGAGCCTTGCCCGATGGGTCGTCGGTGGGCCCTCGCCGTTTTCATCACTCGTGGTGTTGGAACCTTCCCCGATGGTTCCGTCGATCAGGTCCGCGCCCGCCGATGACATTCCCGGTGTTCGGCCTGTGACTACGCCCGCGGATGCGCCTTCTGATAGACGGCCTTGAGCCGCTCGCGGGTGACGTGGGTGTAGACCTGGGTGGTGGAGACGCTGGCGTGGCCGAGCAGCTCCTGAACGGCCCGCAGGTCGGCCCCGTTGTCCAGCAGGTGGGTGGCGAAGGAGTGTCGGAAGGTGTGGGGGCTGGCCGGCTTGGGCCAGCCCAGCTCGGCGGTATAGCGCTTGACGATGTGGCGCACCGTGCGGACGGAGATGCGCCGGCCCAGGCGGCTCACGAACAGCGGCTGGCCTCCGGCGGCATGACGCCCGCGCCCCGCCGCACCTTCGGCGGCCATCCCCCGCCTGGCCTGGCGGCCGGCGCCCGAGGGAGACGGCAGGGCGGCGCCCCCGGCGAGGACCGGCCTGGCGGTGGTCAGGTAATCGCCCAGGGCGGCGATGGCCGCGCTGCCGAGTGGCACCACCCGTTCCTTGCCCCCCTTGCCTCGGACGTGAACGAGGCCGGCGGAGGCATCCACGTCCTCCAGGTTCAAGCCAACCAGCTCGGAGACGCGGATGCCGGTGGCGTACATGACCTCCAACAGCGCGCGGTCCCGCTGTCCCAGCAGGCTGTCCGGACCGGGCCGATCCAGGAGCCGGTTCATCTCATCCGTCTGCAGGAAGCGGGGCAAGCGGCGGCCAGCCTTGGGAGTGGACACGCCGCGCACCGGGTTGCACTCCAGGCGGTGCTCCCGACAGAGGAAGCGGAAGAACGAGCGCAGGGCCGCCAGCTTGCGGGCGATGGAACGGCGCGTGTAGCCCTGGCCCTGCAGGAAGGCGAGGTAGCGGCGCACCTGAGGGTGATCGACGCGGGCCAGGTCCGCGATTTCGGGGAGGCGGTCGCGGAATCCGAGGAAATCCAGGAACTGGCTCAGGTCGAAGGCATAGGCCTCCTGGGTGTGGGGGGAGGCCCCCTTGCTCACCCGAAGGTATTCCAAAAAAGCCTCCTGCAGGTCACCGCTCACCGCTCATCCGCCCCTTTCTCCACCGTATGCGGACCGGCCTCTCCGGCGGGATTCGCCATTTCGCCCCACTGTGTCGGCGCCGGCGCCAGGCCATGTTCGCGGATGAAGCCGTCGGCCGCCGCCAGGGCCCGCTCCGCCAACCGGCGCTTGCGCGCGGCGCGGGGGCCGGCCCTGCCCGCGAGGGGCGGCAGGAGGCCGAAGGCGACGTTCATAGGCTGGAACGTCTCCGGCGCAGCCGTCGTGATGTAGTGGCACAGGGCGCCGACGGCCGTCTCACGGGGGAAGACCAGCGGTGGTTCCCCCGCGGCCAACCGGGCGGCGTTGATGCCAGCCACCAGCCCGGTGGCCGCCGATTCCACGTAACCCTCGACGCCGGTCATCTGGCCGGCGAAAAACAGCCTCTCATCGGCCCGGGCCTGCAGGGTCGGCAGCAGCAGGACCGGGCTGCGGAGGAACAGGTTCCGATGGACGACCCCGTAGCGGACGAATTCCGCCCGTTCCAGGCCGGGGATCAGCCGAAAGACCCGGTCCTGCTCCCCCCACTTCAGCGCCGTCTGGAACCCGACCAGGTTGTAGAGGGTCCCCTCCCGGTTGTCCTGCCGGAGCTGGACGACCGCGAAGGGCTCATGCCCCGTGCGGGGATCGGCCAGGCCGACCGGCTTCATCGGCCCGAACCGCAGCGTGTCCCGCCCGCGCCGGGCCATTTCCTCCACGGGCAGGCACCCCTCGAAGAAGGGCACCTGGTCGAAGTCCTTGCGCGGCGCCCGCTCGGCCGCCACCAGCGCCGACCAGAACCGGTCGTACTCCGCCTCGGTCAGCGGGCAGTTCAGGTACGCGTCCCCTTCCCCCTTGCCGTAGCGGGAGGCGCGAAATATCCGGCCGTCGTCGATGCTCTCGCGGGTTACGATGGGCGCGGCGGCATCGTAAAAGGACAGGTGCTCGCGTCCCGTGAAGGCCCGGATCGCGGCGGCCAGCGCGTCCGACGTCAGCGGCCCGGTGGCGATGACGCACGGCCCGCCGGCATCCGGGCCGCCCGGCGCGCCGGGGAGGGCCGTCACCTCCCGGCGGCGCAGGGCGATGTGCGGGTGCCCCGCCACCGCCTCGGTGACGGATTGGGAAAACCGCTCCCGGTCGACGGCCAGGGCGCCGCCCGCCGGCACACGGCATTCGTCGGCAACCCGCATGATCAGCGACCCGAAGCGCCGCAGTTCCTCTTTGAGGAGGCCGGGGGCGTTTTCCAGCGCCGCCCCCCGCAGCGAATTGCTGCAGACCAGTTCCGCCAGTTCGCCGGTACGATGGGCCGGTGTCATGCGGGCCGGGCGCATCTCGTACAACGTCACCCGGAAACCCCGCCGGGCCGCCTGCCAGGCCGCCTCGCTGCCGGCCAGCCCGCCGCCGACCACCGCGATTTCCATGGTCATTATTTTACATCTCCCGATACTCCTTGGAAAGCCGCCCCTCGGCCGCCACGGCGGCCTCCGAATAGCCGCAGCCTTCAGATGTGCAGCGGCGGGCGGCGCCGCCGCGGCCCTTTTCCACCAGGATGCCGCCGCAGCGGGGACAGTTGCCCGCCGGCCGCGACCAGACGACGAAGTCGCACGCCGGGTAGTTGGCGCAGCCGTAGAAACGGCGCCCCTTCTTGCTGCGCCGCTCGACGATCCCCCCCCCGCAGCGTGGGCAGACGGCGTCCACCTTGACGTGAAAGGGCCGGGTGCCGCGGCACTCGGGGAACCCGGAGCAGGCCAGGAAGCGGCCGAAACGACCGTGCTTGACAACCATCCTGCGGCCGCACTGCTCGCAGACCTCGTCCGTCTCCTCGACGGGCAGGGCGACCCGCCCGATGGACCGATCAGCCTCCGCCAGCGTCTCTCTGAAGGACCGATAGAATTCTCCGACGACCTCTTGCCAGCTGTGCTCGCCTTCCTCGATCCCGTCCAGTTTCCGCTCCATGCCGGCTGTGAACTCGACGTTGACGATCTCCGGGAAGTGGTTCTTGAGGAGGTCGGTGACCACGTTCCCCAGTTCGGTGGGGTGGAAGCGCCTGTTTTCCCTGGTCACGTAGCCCCGTTCCTGGATGGTGGCGATGATGGGCGCATAGGTGCTGGGCCGGCCGATCCCCTTCTCCTCCAGGGCCTTGACCAGCATGGCCTCGGTGTAGCGGGGCGGCGGCTGGGTGAAGTGCTGCCGGGGCTCCAGGCCGAGCAGGTCCAGTGCCTGGCCCGGGGCCAGCTCCGGCAGGACGCCGTCCTCCTCGTCGGCATCCTCCTCGTCGCGGCCCTCGATGTACAGGACCATGAAGCCCGGGAACTTGACGGTCGAGCCGGTCGCCCGGAAGACGTGCTCCGCGGCAGCGATCTCGGCCGTCACCGTGTCCAGGACGGCGGGGCTCATCTGGCTGGCCAGGAAACGCTCCCAGATCAGCTTGTACAGCCGGTACTGGTCGGCGGTGAGGTCGTCCTTGACATCCTCCGGCAAACGGTACACCGATGTGGGGCGGATGGCCTCGTGGGCGTCCTGTGCCCCTTCCTTGGCCCCGCCGGTGCGCGGCGCGGAATATCTGGCGCCGTAGCGTTCGGTGATGAACTTCTGGGCCTCGGCGACGGCCTGGGATGAAACTCGCGTGGAGTCCGTGCGGATGTAGGTGACCAGACCGACCTGGCCTTCGCCCTTGACGTTGATACCCTCGTACAGATCCTGGGCGACGCGCATGGTGCGGCTGACACCGAAGCCCAGCTTGCGCGAGGCCTCCTGCTGGAGGCTGGAAGTGGTGAAGGCCGGCGCGGGGTGTCGTTTCTTGTCCTTTTTCTGAACGGACACCACCCGGAAAGGCGCCCCTTCCACCTCGGCAACGATCGCGCGGACCTGATCCTCGCGTTTCAGTTCCACCTTCTTCCCGGAAGAGCCGTGGTAGCGAGCCGGGAACACCCCGTTGGCGCCAGCGGGCACATCGGCCGGACGAAGCCGGGCGGTGAGCGTCCAGTATTCCTCGGGCTGGAAGTTGCGGATCTCCTCTTCGCGATCACAGATGAGGCGGACGGCCACCGATTGCACCCGTCCGGCGGAGAGTCCTCGCCGCACCTTGCGCCATAGCAGCGGGCTCAACTGGTAGCCAACCAGGCGGTCCAGGATGCGCCTCGCCTGTTGGGCGTCGACCAGTTGGCGGTCGATGGGCCGCGGTTCCTGAAAGGCCCGCTGGACGGCATCCTTGGTGATCTCGTTGAAGGTGACGCGCACCGGCTCATCTTCTCCGATGTCGAGGATGTGGGCCAGGTGCCAGGATATGGCCTCGCCCTCCCGGTCCGGGTCGGTGGCGAGAAAAACGCGCTCCGCTTTTTGAGCCTCCCCGCGCAACTTCTTGATGATCTCTCCCTTGCCGCGGATGGGGATGTACTGTGGGGCGAAACCGTCCTCCACGTCCACCCCCAGCTTGCTTTTCGGCAGGTCCCGTACATGGCCCATGGAGGCGGCCACATGGTAGCGGCGTCCAAGGAACTTCTCGATGGTCCTGGCTTTGGCCGGAGATTCGACGATGACCAGGGATTTCCCCAAACCGAAATCACCTCTGTCAGGCGGGTGGCAACCGCACCACTATGGAGCCCGTGGCACAAAGGTGGGGCCGCCGAATTTCACTCCACAGACCCGGGTTGTGCGATAGGCTCTACGACAAAACATAATACGGCCCCGGCAATCGTCTGGCAAACCCCTTGATCTCCAGCAGCACCAGGGCGGCCGTGGCCGTTCCCACCGGAAGCCCGGCCCCGCGGGCCAACTCCTCGAGCCGGCGGGGGTCTCGGGAGAGCAGTGAATAAACCTTTTCCTCTGTATCGGACAATGCCGGACGCGACGTTAGCGCGCCTTCCGGCGCGCCTCCAGGCCTGTCACCGCCGCCGTCGCCCGGGGCTCCGGCGGCGTGACGGGCGCCGGGTTCCCCCCACGGCGCCGCCATTTGAGCCAGAACATCCGCCGCTTCCAGCGCGGGCGCCGCCCCTTCGCGCAGCAGACGGTTGGCCCCGGCGCTGCGGAAGCGGAAGACGTCGCCGGGCACGGCCATGACTTCCCGCCCTTGCTCCAAGGCGAGGTCGGCGGTGATCAGGGCGCCGCTCCTATCCCCGGCCTGGGCGATGACCACCACCCGCGACAGCCCGGAGATGACCCGATTGCGCAGGGGGAAGTGTTCGGGCTTCGGTCGCGTTCCCGGCGGATGCTCGCTCAGGACGGCGCCGTTTTCGGCGATCTCCAGGTACAAGCGACGGTGCTCCTGCGGGTAGATGACATCGATCCCCGAACCGAGCACGGCGACAGTCCTCCCGCCCCCCTCCAGGGCGCCCCGGTGGGCGGCCGCGTCCACGCCGCGGGCCAGGCCGCTGACGACGGTCACCCCGGCCCCTGCCAGGTCCCGGGCCAACCGGCGGGCCGCCTTGAGCCCGTAATCATCGGCGCGGCGCGCCCCGACGATGGCGGCCGCCCGGTCGTCCCGCGGCGCCAGCCGCCCGAAACAGTACAGGACGGGCGGCGGG
>DYIH01000064.1:0-2704 GCA_020723785.1 Thermaerobacter marianensis | reverse complement strand
TGTAGCGCAGGAGCCGGGGATACTCGGGGCTGTCCCAGGTGATGGCCGCATAACCCTTCCGCACAAGCTTATCGTATTCCGCCAGGGGCTCAACCTTGCGCCTGGCGGCGATCAACAAGCGGGCCGATTCCCCGGCCAGGCGGGCCACCCGCGCGATGTCCCGGCCTCCCGCCTCCCAAGCCCTCCGCGCCGTTCGGAAAACGGCCAATACCAGCGCGAAGCGCGCCGGATCGAGGCCGGGCAACCGGTTCAGAGCCAACCAGTATGGCAGTTCGTCCATGCCTTTCACCCCCGGAATGGGGGTTCGCCACAATGGCATACTTTTCCTCTCTGACCAGGTGGGGACGGCCGCTGTTTCTCCCGTCGGCCCGGGCCGTGCCGGCGGGGCCTCGGTGGGCGTTGCGAAATCGGATATCAACGAAAGCGACGAGGCGGCGGCCCCTTTTCGTAACGCTCACCCTAGCGTTTCTTGAGGTTCCGGGCCACCCAGCGGTCGACCACGTCGGCAAAGGCGGTCATGCCACGCTGGGCCGAGGGCAGCGCGTTCTGCTCGGTGCCCACCTCAAGGAGGATGGAACGCGGCGAAATGTCCTGATTGTAGGCATCCAGACCGAACCAGATGCCCTTGATCAGCCCCGGGTGCACCTCGTCGGCGACGGCCTTGAGTTCCTTGGCGTACTTCAGGGTCGCGCCCATCTGGGGGTTCTCCCGGCCCACGACCAGACGGATCTTCGTGGCCCCCTTGCCGTCGATCTTCGTCGCATAGGACTGCCAGGGGCCGGCATCACGGTGGACGTCGAAGATCAGAGCGCTCCCCTCCTTGGCCAGCTTGAGGGCGGTGCGCCGCGACCGGCGGTAGGCGCCCCCGTCGTGGGGCAGGTGCGCCGTCTGGTCGTGCAGGACCTTGTACCCCTTGCGGCGCAGCGCCGCTTCGAAGGAGTCGCCCACCCTGTGGATGCCTCCGCGCCCCTCCACCGAATCGGTCCCCTGGCTGGTCACGTAGGATTCGTCGTTATGGGTGTGATAGATGCCCACCCTGATATCGCTCCTGGCCAGGGCCAGGTCCGGCAAACCCTGCCCGGCCAGGGCCAGCAGGTCATCCCGGCGGGCCGCACCGGCCCGCCCGGCCGCCGTCCCCCCGGCCAGGATGTTGGCTGTGCCGGCTTCGTTCATCTCCGCGCGGAGATCAAGGACGCCGAGGAGGTGGGCGCTGGCCTGCCGTCCCTTGACTTCCGTGACGCGGTACCAACGGTTCTGCTCGTCGATCCACTCGTCACCCCTGTTGACCCAACGCGCCGACTGCAGGAGCACCCGCCCCGAGTCGTCCCGGACCGTGAACAGGGGACCGGCCAGCACCTCGTCCGGGTGGCCGCCCACCCGCGGCCCAAGAACGGTGGCCCCCCCGACCAGAATAGCCGTCACGGCCAGCAGGCTCAACGTTCCGCGGGTGGTCAGGGGCCGGTCGGCCCCTCCCGCCTCCCGGCGGGCATCCGGGCCCTCACCGGGCTCTTTCCCCTCCTCGGCCCAGGGCCCTCCCGCTTCGCGGCCGATGGCCGGGCTGCCCCGCAGGCCCCGAAGCAGCCCCTCGGGCCGGTTCGGGTCGGGACCGCCCTGCAGTGACTCGCGGGTCTCGCCGATGACCTCGGCCAGGCCCAGGGCCAGGAAACCGGCCAGCACGGTGGCGTCGAAAATGCCGCCCCCGCCGATGGCCACCAGGGCCCCCGGCACGCCGGCCAGGAAGTTCTGAATGACGACGGCCAGGTCGGTCATGACGACCCCCATCACGCCGGCGATGAAGGCCGAGCGGCGCGACCGGCCCAGGAGGTAGGCGACGATGCCGCCGACCAGGGCGGGCATCCACAGGGGGTCGAGGGTCACCGGCCCCCGGAAGCCGCGCGGATCGCTGGGCAGGAGCTTGTCCGTGGAATAGACGACGGCAAAGGTAAGCAGGGAGGCGACGATGGCCCGGCTCTTTTCGGTCGCCGTCCCCGCGGTGGCTATCAGGTAGATGGCGATCCCCAGGGGGACCAGCGCGCCGCCCACGTCCACCGAGACGCCGGAGGCCAACCGGATCTCGGGCACGAAGAAGCCGATGAACATGACCGCCAGGAGCGCCAGGGCCTGCATGTCGGTGAGGCGCATGCGGTCCAGGGCCCGCTGGCCCCAGCCGATGAGGATCAGAACCGCGGCCACCATGATGATGATCAGGCCGACGGGTACCAGGTTGAACATTGCGGACCGTCCCCTCTCCCCTCTGTCGTCATCAGGTCGTTTTGCCCTGGAAGCGTCGAGAACAACCGCGCTCCTAGCTTGCCACCGGGGAACGGGGAATATGTCGGAACACCGTTCGCGGAACGGCCGCGTATAGAGCCGTGCCGACATCGCACACTAAAGGCGGTTGGACAAACGGAAGGAGGGAGAACATGGGGTTGACCGGCACCTTTGAACAATTCACCGATGAACTCGCGGGGAAGCTGAAGATCGCCCGCCAGACCGGCATGAGCCAGAAGGAGATCGTGGACCGGGCCGCCGACATCGGCGACTGGCTGGCCCGCGAGGTTGTACCCAAAAGCCCCGAGCAACGGCTCCTCAAGGAGCTCTGGGAGGTCAGCGACCAGAAGGAACAACAGGCCATCGCCAGCGCGGTCGTGAAGATGGTCCAGAAGCGCAGCCCCGCCGTGCACTAGCGCGGTGCGGGTACTCG
>DYIH01000063.1:7957-8479 GCA_020723785.1 Thermaerobacter marianensis | reverse complement strand
TGAGGATGCTGTTGATCTCCTCCTGGGGCACCCGGTGGGTCCCCGGGCCCTTGCCGACGTATATCAGTTCCGTATCCGGGCGGCATTCCTTGAGCAGGTTGGCGCCCGCCTGGCGGTCGTAGACGACCACGTCGGCCTGCTGCAGCAAGGCCCGCCCCCGCACCGTCAGCAGGCCCGGGTCCCCCGGCCCTGCGCCCACCAGCCAGACCTTCCCCGTCACTGGGCAGCGCTCCTTCCCCCGGCGAACTCGGCCCCGCCCCGGCTCAGCAGGCGTTCCGCCAGCTCCCGCCCGAGGCCGGCGGCCTCTTCCGGCACCCCGACGATGCGGTCGCGGGCGAAAAAGGACCCGTCGGGGCTGGCCAGGAACCCGTCCATGACGAGCCGGTCTCCGGCAAGGCGGGCGTGCGCCCCGGCCGGCACCTGGCAGCCCCCCTGGACGCGGTCCAGGAAGGCCCGCTCGGCCGTGACCGCCGTCTCGGTCTCGGTGTCGTTGAGAGCGACGGCCAGGTCCCGGACCCAGCG
>DYIH01000063.1:0-7947 GCA_020723785.1 Thermaerobacter marianensis | reverse complement strand
CGGTCGCCGCTTCGCGCCTCCAGGGCCAGCGCCCCCTGGGCCACAGCCGGGATGAAGCGTTCCGGGTCCAGGTGCTCGGTAACCCGGTCGGCCAGCCCCAGCCGTCCCAGGCCGGCCGCGGCCAGGACGATGGCGTCGTACCGCCCCTCCCGCAGCTTGCGCAGGCGGGTATCCACGTTGCCCCGCAGGGGCTCGATCCGCAGGTCGGGCCGCAGGCGCTGGAGCTGGCACACCCGGCGCAGGCTGGACGTGCCGACGCGCGCCCCCTGGGGCAGTTGGTCCAGGGACAGGCCGTCCCGGGAGATGAGGGCGTCACGGGCGTCGGCCCGCGCCGGGAAGGCGGCCAGCCCGAGCCCCGGCGGCAGCTCCGAGGGCATGTCCTTGCAACTGTGGACCGCCAGGTCGACGCGCTCCTCCAGCAGGGCCTCCTCGATTTCCTTGACGAACAGCCCCTTGCCCCCGACCTGGTGCAGGGGCACATCAAGGGTCATGTCACCCCTCGTCGTGATCGTCACCATCTCCACCCGCAGGCCGGGCCAGCGCTCCAGCAACGCGCCGATCACCTGCCGCGTCTGGGTGACGGCCAGGGCGCTGCCGCGGGTCCCCACCCGAAGCGTCCTTGCGGTTACGTTCACGTCGGCCATGTCATGCCCCCTGAACTTTCTGTCTTAACAACAACATCGCCCTACGGTTTCTTGAATCTTATAGTAAATTCCTGTCGAATGCGAGTCAGCACCTCGTCCGGGCGCCCGTCGCGCAGCAGGGCCAGGTAATGCGGATCGTCCACCAACCGGAACAGGAAGGCCTCCCGTTCGGCCCGATCGGCCACCGCTTCCCGCAGCCAGGCGCGCACCTCGCCCAGGATGTCCAGCCAGGCCGCGTACTCGGGACCGAACTCGCCTTCCAGCCGCTCCCGGATGCGGCGGGCCAGCGCCGGGCTCTTGCCGCCGGTGGATACGGCCACCGTCAGGTCGCCGCGCGCCACCACGGCCGGCAGATAAAAGCTGCAGCGGGCCGGGTCGTCGGCGACGTTGGCCGGCAGGCCCCGCGCCTCGGCCTCCTCGAACACCCGGCCGTTTATCTCCGGGTCGTCGGTGGCGGCGAAGACCAGGAAGGCACCGTCCAGGTCACCCGGGCGGTATTCCCGCTCCTCGAGGACGAGGCGCCCCTGCCTGGCCCACTCCGCCAGGCGGGGGGTCACCCGCGGGCTGATCACCGTCACGCTGGCGCCATGGTCGAGGAGGCCGGCCACCTTGCGTTCCCCGACCGTGCCGCCGCCGACGACGACGCAGCGGCGCCCCCTCAGGTTGAGAACCACCGTGTACCCCATCAAAAAACATGCCTCTGGGTCAACACCAGGTTGACCACGAAAAGGTTGAACAGCACCGCCATGAAGCCGGCCACCACCAGGTAGGCCGCCTTGCGCCCGCCCCAGCCGCGCACCCGCGCCACGATGTAGGCGCCGTACATGAACCAGATGAGCACCGTCCAAAGGGCCTTCGGTTCGTGGAACCAGGGAACACCCCATACCTCGCGGGCCCAGATCGCGGCGGTGATTATGGCCAGCGACAGGAGCGGGAACCCGTAGACCACCAGCCGGTAGGTGAGCCCGTCGAGCGTTTCCAGGGAGGGCAGGCGCTGGTAGACCACATTGAAGTCCTTGCGCCGGAGGTGCCGTTCCTGCAGGAGATACATCAGCGCGGCCACGAAGGCCAGGGCGAAGATGGCGTACCCGCCCAGGGCGATCACGGCGTGGACGGCCACCCAGTATTCGGCCGCCGGGAGGTCGGGTTCGGCCCCCTTGGGCAGGGCCGCGGCGTAGACCATGAAGGTGAACAGCACCGGCAGCAGGAAGACGCCGACGACCCTGAGGTTGAAGAGGTACTCCAGCATCAGGTAGTTGAGGAAGATCACCCAGGCCATGAAGAGGATGGCCTCGTAGCCCGTCAGGAACGGCGGCTGCCGGGACTCGGCGACGCGCGACAGCAGGGCCAGGGAGTGGGCCACCCAGGCGGCGCGGGCCAGCCACAGCGAAAGCCGGTCCCACTGGCGGAAATAGAAATGGACGAAGTAGGCCACGGCCCCGGCCAAGTACAGGAGCACGGTCAACGCGAAGAGCCACTGGCCCGACCCGCCCACAGGGATCCCCCCAGAGTTACGACCCGTCAGGCCATCGGGCCTGAGCGGGCCAATCCGCCCCATCAGCCGATGGGGCCGATAAACATGCTACGAACCGTTCACCGACCCCGCGCCCCGCCCACTGCCGTCGCCGGCCGCCGCTTCGGGAAAGCCGTTGGACAGGTTGAAAAGAAGAGAGAAGGCCCTGAGGTAGACCTCGGCGTCTTCCCCGCCGGCGAATTCCTTGACCCGCACCGTCGGATCGTTGAGTATCTTGTTGACTATGACGGCGGTCATGCCGGCGATGATCTCCCGCTCCCGGACGTCGAGCCGCGGCAGCCGGTTGAAGGCCCGCTGCAGCTCGGCCTGCCGGATCTCCTCGGCCTTTTCCCGCAGGGACTTGATCAGGGGCACCACGTCCAGGGAACGCAGCCAGAACTGGAAGCTGCCGACCTCTTCGGCGATGATCCGCTCGGCCTTCTGGGCCTCCCGGGCCCGCTCCTCCAGGTTGGCGAGGACCACCGCCTCCAGGTCGTCGATGTTGTATAGGAACACGTTGTCCAGGCCGCCGGCCGCCGCCTCGATGTCGGGCGGGACGGCGATGTCCACCAGGAACAGCGGCCGGAAACGGCGGGCGCGCATGGCCTGCTGGACCATCTCCCGGGTGATGACCACACCCGGGGCGCCGGTGGAGCTGATGACCACATCGGCCTGGGACAGCCATTCCGGCAATCGGTCGAAGGGTACGGCCCGCCCGCCGAATTCCCGAGCCATCTCCTCCGCGCGGCTGTATGTGCGATTGGAAACCAGTATCTCGTCGATCCCGTTTTCGGCCAGGTGGCGGGCCGTCAGGCCGCCCATCTTGCCGGCGCCGACCAGCAGGGCGCGGCGTCCTTTAAGATCGCCGAATATCTTGCGGGCCAGTTCGACGGCCGCGTAACTGACGCTGACGGCGTTCTGGCTGATGGCCGTCTCGGTGTGCACCCGTTTGCCGCAGGCCAGCGCTTTGTTGAAGAGTTCGTGGAGCACCTTGCCGATGGAGGCGTGGTCCTGGGCCAGCAGGTAGGATTCCTTGACCTGGCCGAGAATCTGGGTTTCGCCGAGGATCATGGAGTCGAGGCCGCTGGCTACCCGCATCAGGTGGGCGGCCGCTTCCTCGCCCTCCCGGAAGTAACACAGCCCACCCAGATCCTTGGCGGCCACGCCCTTCTGCCGCGACCAGAACTCGAGCAGGGCGTCCCGGCTGTTGATCCGCTCCAGGACCGCGTAGATCTCCGTCCGGTTGCAGGTGCTCAGGATGGCGCCTTCCAGGACGCCGGGCACGGCCCGCAGGCCCGCCAGGGCTCCCGGTAGTTGATCAGCCGTCCAGGCCGCGCGGCCGCGGTCTTCAACTTTCGCCGTCTTGTAGCTCAACCCCAGGACAGCGATGTGCATTCAGGGCGCCACCTCAGGCACAACGATACCTCTTTCCACGCCACATTCGCTAGGCAGAATTTACTATAGCGCAACAGGCAGCATGTTTCAAAGGAAATCCTTGGCCGGGCGGCGCGCCGACCCGGTTTTCGACGCATCGCCGCTACTGAATTGATCGAATGAATAATCACGGTGGTGTAATCGTCTCGCGCGCGGGGCGGGCGGCAGGTGCCGCAAGGGCCGACATCGCGGGCTGGACCCAACGATCTCAGGGGGATAGCCCCTTATAGCGCATGGGTGGTGAAGTCCCCCTTCTTGGGGGATAGCCCCTTATAGCGCATGGGTGGTGAAGTACTTCACTTCTCAAAAACCCTTGTTTCACAAGGGTTTCATCAGCGTGAAGTACTTCATTGGTCTCAACCCTTTCGCACCTAGCGTTTTCGGCCAGTGAAGTACTTCACTCCCCACGGTCCAGAGGAGATGACGGATACCCGCCGGCAGGCATTCCGTCGGCGACCCCGGGTTGTGCGACAGGCTCTGTACCCCGGAGCATGGTCTCAAAGAATTCGCGCAGGGCTCGATGCGGCCCACGAAGCGGGCCGGCGTCTCATTTCACCGAGGTTTCTCCGGTTTCTCCGCCAGGTGCAGGCAGGCGATGCCGCCGGTCAGCGGCACGCATCGGACGCCGGCCCAACCGGCGGCGGCCAGGCGGGCGGCCAGTCCCGGCGCGTCGGGGAAGGCGCGCCAGGAAATGGGCAGCCATTCGTAGGGAGCGACGTCGGAGCGGGAACGCCGGGCGGCCCAGCGCCCCAGGAGAGGCACGACGTTTTGGAAGTAAAGGGCGAAGGGGCCGCGGATCAGCCGGTTCGTCGGGTGGGAGAGTTCCAGGAGCGCGACGCGCCCGCCGGGCCGGGTGACGCGGTTCATCTCCCGCAGCGCCCGGTCCAGGTCGGCCACGTTGCGCAGCATGAAGCCGCTGGTCACCAAGTCAAAGGAGGCGTCGGCGAAAGGCAGGTCGAGGGCGTTCCCCGTCCGGAGGTGGATGCGGTCGGCCCAAGGGCTGGCCGCCACCTTGCGCCGCCCCACCGCCAGCATCTCCTCGGAGATGTCCACCCCGGTGACGCGGCCGCCGGAGCCGAGTCGGGAGGCCATGAGCAGGCAGAGGTCGGCGGTGCCGCAACCGACGTCGAGCACCAGGTCGCCGGGACGGACGACGGCGTGGCGGCCGAAGGCCCGCAACCAGACGTGCCAGGCGCCGGCCGTCATGATGCGGTTCATCAGGTCGTAGCGCCGGGCGATGCGGTCGAACAGGTCCCGCACGAAACGTTCTTTTTCTTCTTCTTCCGGCTGGACGGTCATCCAGCGTTCACCGCGCCTGGGCGGCGGCTGCGTACCGGTGGGCTTGCGCCGCGGCTTGGTAGGCTGCCTCCAGCCGGGCGGCCATGGCGCCGGCGGATTGCCTGGCGGCCCGCTCACGGGCGGCTTCGGCCATGGCCTGCCGCCGCGCGGGATCGTCGAGGAGGCCGGCCACCGCCGCCGCGAAGGCATCCACCGAGGCCGGGCAGAGGAGGCCGCTCTCGCCGTCCGCCACCATGTCCACCGAGCCGGTAGCCCGGACTGCCACCACCGGGAGGCCGGCAGCCATGGCCTCGAGCAGCACGATCCCCTGGGTTTCGGTCACGGAGGGGAAGGTGAAGACGTCGGCCCCCGCATAGGCGTGCACCAGCTCGGCGGCCTCCAGGCGGCCGGTGAAGACCGCCTTTCCGGCCAGTCCCAGAGCAGCCGCCTGTTCGCGGAGGTGGGCCTCGTCGGGCCCGCCGCCCACCAGCACCAGCCGGGCGTCCGGGCGCCGCCCGGCCACCCGGAGGAAGGCCTCCAGGAGGAACGCCAGGTTCTTTTCGCGAGCCAGGCGCCCGACGTAGAGCAGGACCGGCCCCTCACCGAGGCCGTACGCCTGGCGCAACCGGGCCGGATCGCCGCCCTGGAAGCGTTCCGGGCGGACACCGGTGGGGACGACCTCGATGGGCGTCCTGATCCCCTGCCGCTCCAGAAAGGCGCGGACGCTGGAGGACGGCGCGATCACCAGGTCGCAGCGGTCGCAGAAGTTGCGGCTCCAGCGGAGGGTCGCCACCCGCGCCAGGTCCGCCATCAGGGGCACGTAATGGACGTACTCGTGGTAAAGGGTGTGATAGGTGAATACCAGCGGCAGCCGGTGCAACTCGGCGCAGCGCGCCCCCAGGAACCCCATCAGGAAAGGGGAGTGCACGTGGATGAGGTCCAGGCCGAGCCGCCCCACCGTATTCCCCAGGCGCGGGGACCAGGGCAGGGCCAGGGCGAAATCGGTCCGCCCAACCGGCGCGGGCAGGGAAAAGAACCGGAAGACGTTGCCCTGCCGCCGCCGGTGACCGGGATACCCGGGGGCGAAGATGAAGACCTCGTGGCCGCGCCGGGAGAGTTCTTCGGTGAACGTGTCGATGGAGCGGACCACGCCGCTGACATAGGGATGGTAGCTGTCGGTGAAGACGCCGATCCGCACGGCTGGCCCCTCCTCCCCCCGGTGCGGCATGTTACTCCTCAATTTATAATATCAATCCCGGCCCGGAGCCTCAACTGCCGATCGGCGGGGGAGGAGCGGGAAGGATCGCCGTGCGCCGGGTCAGGACGGCGCCGTTCAGGGTCCGCCGGATGCGGGCGCCAACCTCGAGCAGCTTCCTGTCCAGGTCCTGGTACCCGCGCTCGATGTGCCGGACCCCTTCCACCACCGTCCTCCCCTCGGCGGCCAGGCCGGCCAGGACCAAGGCGGCGCCGCCGCGCAGGTCGTCCATGGCTTCCACCACGGCCCCGGAGAGCCGATGCACCCCGCGGATGACGGCCACCCGCCCGTCGATGGCGATCTGGGCGCCCATGCGGCGCAGTTCGCCGGCCACCTTGAAACGGTTCTCGAAGATGGACTCGGTGATGATGCTGGTCCCTTCCGCCAGGGACAGGAGGGCCATGAACGGGCTCTGCAGGTCGGTTGGGAACCCCGGGTAGGGCACGGTCTTGATGTCCACGGCGCGCGGCCGGTCAGGCCCCTGGACGTGGATCTCACGGCCACGCGCCGTGACAACGGCACCCGCCTCGCGCAGCTTGGCTATGGGCGACTCCAGGTGGGAGGGCTCGGCGTCCAGCAGCACCAGGTGGCCGCCGGTGATGGCGGCGGCCACCAGATATGTGCCGGCCTCGATGCGGTCGGGGATGACCCGGTAGTCGGCCCCCCGCAGCCGGCCGACGCCCTCCACCCGTATCACGTCGGTGCCCGCCCCGGATACGCGGGCGCCCATGGCGTTGAGAAAGCCCTGCAGATCGGCGATCTCGGGCTCCCGGGCGGCGTTGTAGATGGCGGTCATACCCCGGGCCAGGACGGCGGCCATCATGGCGTTTTCGGTGGCGCCGACGCTGGACTGGTCCAGGTGCACCGTCGCGCCGGCCAGGACCGGAGCCCGCGCTTCCAGGTAGCCGTTGCGTTCCTCGATGACCGCCCCCAGGTCGGACAGGGCCTTGAGGTGCAAGTTGATGGGGCGGGGGCCGATGGCGCAACCACCCGGGTAGGACAGCCGCACCCTGCCCTCCCTGCCGAGCAGCGGGCCCATCAGGAAGATCGAGGAGCGCATGCGGCGCACCAGGGTCTCCGGCACCTCGTGGGTCCGCAGGCGCCGGGCGCATACCCGCAGCACCTGCTCCCCCTCTTCGGCCTCGGCGTGCACCTCGGCCCCCAACCGGCGCAGGATGGAGGTCATGACGGCGACGTCCCGCAGCCGCGGGACGTTCCGGATGACGCATTCCTCGTCTGTCAACAGCGTGGCCGCCAGAATCGGCAGGACGGCGTTTTTCGAGCCGCTGATGCGAACCTGGCCATGCAGGCGCCGGCCGCCCTCCATGATCAACCTCTGCACCTCAGTCACCCCCGGCCGGCGGTGGGCCGACCGCATTCTCCATCCGCTCCAACAGTTCCGCGGAAGACGTCCCGAGCAAACGCACTTCCGGTTCCAGGCGCACGCCGCAGCGCTCCCGAACGCGCCGGTGGACGGCGGCCATCAAGGCCAGCACGTCCGCCGCGGTCGCCCCGCCCAGGTTGATGATGAAGTTGGCATGCCGCTCCGAAACCTGGGCCTGCCCGACCCGCATCCCCTTGCAGCCCGCCGCTTCGATCAGCCGGCCGGCGTGGTCTCCGGGCGGGTTCTTGAAGATGCTGCCGGCGTTCGGGTATTCCAGCGGCTGGGATTCCCGCCGCCGCTTGGAATAGGCTTCGATGGTCCGGGCAATCTTCTCGGGGTTCCCGGGCTCAAGCCGCAGGTGAGCCGACAGGGCGACCAGTTCCCCCTCTTGAAGCCTGGAAGAACGATATCCGAAAGCCATTTCATCGCGCGAAAGGCG
>DYIH01000062.1 GCA_020723785.1 Thermaerobacter marianensis | reverse complement strand
CAACCGGCCAATCTATGTGGGACGACGGTGGCCAAAGAGCGTGAGCAACAACACCAGTCTCCAAACATTGGTTCCACAAGCCGGTATTCCCCTCGCTCCTTGCCTTTGACGAGAACGCCGATCTGGATCAGATGCCGGATTGCATTTGTGACCGCCCCCGCGCGGAACCCTTGTGCGTAGGGCTGGCTTCCCTCGACCAATAGAGCGCTGAGCGCCGGAGCCGTGATCCTCAACCCATGCTCACCAGCCGCCGGCTGATGTATTCCTCCCACGCCTCAGCGGGAAACGCCGGCAGGTGCAACAACGTGGCGAATCGATAGAACGCCTGTCTACGGTCGGCAAAATCGTGGGCTGGCTCCCGAGGAACAGGTAAACCGTGTTTTCCTGATGTTGGTACATGGCCCGCAAACGCTTAACCTGGCCGCACCCGGCCAGACGCCACGGCAAGACAGCGCGGACGGCGTAAACGAAGGCGGAACGGAGAGGCCCCGAAAGATTGAACCTCTGGGGTATACACCAACAAACCCTTACCGCTCTAGGCGTTTCTTGGTGGGCCATGCAGGATTCGAACCTGCGACACCCTGATTAAAAGCAGCGGGTGGTGAAAAAGCTGATAAACCCAGTCGTATCAAGGGTTTGCGGTCTCGCCCCGCCGCGTCCTGATCGGGCGAATCAGGGTGCCGGGTGAGGACACCTGATTCCGAACAAAACAGTACAGAACCGGCTCAACACCCTCTATGGGGATTCGGCCGGTTCCGTCCGAGTTCTGTTTTCAAGTTCGGTTTTTCCGTCTTCGGAAGAGGTCTGCTCACACCAGCTCCAGTTCGAGCCGCCTTCCCAACGCCCGGAGCACCCGGTCAATCGTGGCCATCGTGGGGTTGGCACCGGAACGTTCCCATTTCTGAACAGCCTGATAGGTGACGCCCAACCTGGAAGCCAGTTCGCCCTGAGTCAGTCCGGCCGCCTCACGGGCCTTGCGGAGCAGAATCGGTACGGCGACCTTTGCGGCAGGTTCCACGAGATGAACCCCCCCGCCTCCGGGAGGAGCCACCGGATCAGGGATAGGCAATCCACGGTCCAGCAAAGCCCCCAAGACCCCGGTAAGAGCTTCACAAGCGTTTTCCAAAGCCGCGGCCAGGGTCTCGCCGTAAGTCTGGACGTTATCCAGCGGCGATAGGCCCTGAACCATGAACACGCCATCCTCTTCCCACACATGAACAGGGTAAGCGATCCTCATTCGATTCCAGCCTCCTTCAAGATGCGATGAACCAGCCCTTTCGGGAGATCCTTGCCGCCATGAACGGGAATGGGTACAGGCCGGCGGCCGTCTTTTACCATGATGTGGTGCGATCCCTCGATTCAATCTAAGACCCAGCCGTTTTGGCGGAGCAGTTTGACTAAATCTTACCCGTTCATAGGGGAATTATACAACCTATAGGTTGTGTTTGTAAAGGGGATGGGTAAAGGCGAGTGTATCAAGAAGTTTTGGGGGAAATTTTTTGGAAATTAGCCTCATTCCTGAAATTGCCATCTATTGGGATTTGACTGGGTTTGGTGGGCCATGCTGGACTCGAACCAGCGACACCCTGATTAAAAGTCAGGTGCTCTACCACTGAGCTAATGGCCCGTGCTGACGCATTCTAGCAAATGCCGATTTCGGTGTCAATGACAATGCTATGGAGGGCCATGCATAGGGTTGTGCATGATTTGCGCGAGCCGCCTTCAGCGGTGGGCACGGCATCCCTATCGCCAGCCGAACATCCCCCTTCTTGAGTGATAGCCCCCCACCGCGCATGGGTGGTGAAGTACTTCACCCTCCATGGTCCAGAGGCGATGACGGATTCCCGTCGGCAGGCTCATAGCCGGCCGCGCCTTGCGTTGCGCAAAAATTACCGCAACAGCCCGGGAGACACCTGGAGTACCTCCCGGCGGGAGTTGGAGGCTTTGCGGAGGGCTGTGCAACCGCTGGCGCCGCCTTTACCGAATGGCCGAAGCGGAGCGGAGTTGGGCAGCCCCACCCGGCGCGACAGGCTCCTACCGCCTGTCGAACTCGAAACGCACCGGCGCCAGCAGGTTTTCCTGCCGCGAGCCGTCCTTGGCGCTATAAGTGACGAAAATGATCGTTCCATATGGATTCGTCGGCTTGTCGAAGGGTATGGTGACGTCGAAGGCACCCCATCCGGGTGCGCCGACGGACGCGGTCACTCGTCGGGTAGCCAGGACGTTGTGGCCGTCCTCGATCTCGATGTCGAACCGGCCTTCGAAAACGGACGCCCGGCCGGTGATCCGCACGGGTGATCGGATGACGGCGCCGAAGGCCGGCTGGACGACCTGGAACCGGGCCACCCGGTCCGACGGGTCGGCGCGCAGGCTGGGAGACGGTGCGACGGGGCGGGCGGCCGACGGCGTGGTCAGCGTCTGTTGTCCCTGGTAGGCGAAGGTGATGGGCTCGGGCAGCCGCTCCGCCTCGACCAGATCAAAGGGGTGGGTGAGGGCTTCCGTCACGATCTGCCCCGGCTATGGTGCGGCGAGCGCGACTATGGCCACCACCGACCGCGGCCCGCGAAGGATGTCGGTGACGCGCACCTGGTAGCCGCCGGTGGGTTTCTCCCCCCAGGCGACCAGGAGGAAGGTACGGTCGCCCCGGTGCTGCACATAAGTGCCCCTTACTTCCTTTTTCCGATCGAACCAATCACGCAGGTCGGCCGGCAGGCGCTCCGGCGAGAGCCGTTCCCAGGCCACGGGAGCGGGGGAGGAGGGCGCTCCCCGGGCGCAGCCGGCAACGGCGAGCATCACCGCCATAACGGGTAGGAACGCCAACACCGCTCCCCTGTTTTTCAAAAGAGGGACCCCCGGAGGATGGTCTGGTCCCGGTCGGGGCCAACGGAAATGATGGACATGGACAGGCCCGCGTGCTCCTCGACGAACGTCACGTAGTCCCGGGCCGCCACCGGCAGGTCTTCGAGCCGGCGTACTCCGCCGACGTCCTCGGACCAGCCGGGGAGATCGACGTAGACCGGACGGCACCGCGCCAGTAGCGCGGTGTTGTGGGGCCATTCCTCGAGCCGCCGGCCGTCACATTCGTACGCCACACAGACCCGCACCCGGTCCAAGCCGCCGAGCGTGTCCAGCTTGGTCAGCGCCAGGCCGGAGAGGCCGTTGACGCGGGCGGCGTAGCGCAGCGCGACGAGGTCGAGCCAGCCGCAACGGCGCGGTCGGCCGGTGGTGGTGCCGTATTCGCGGCCGCGTTCCCGCAGCCAGTCCCCCTCGGCTCCCTCGATCTCGGTAGGGAACGGCCCGTCACCCACGCGGGTGGCGTAGGCCTTGGCGACCCCGATGACCCGGCCGATGCGGGTCGGCCCGACGCCGGCGCCGATGCAGGCGCCGCCGGCCGTGGGGGAGGACGAGGTCACGTAGGGGTACGTGCCGTGGTCGATGTCCAGAAGGGTTCCCTGGGCACCCTCGAAAAGCACGCGCTGTCCGGCGTCGATGGCCCGATTGACGAGGAGGGATGTGTCCGTCACGTGGGGTCGCAACCGTTCGGCGTAACCGATATAGGACTCGAGGACTTCCGCGAAATGCAGGGGTTCCTGGTCGTAGACCCGTTCCAGGAAGGTGTTGACCTGTTCCAGGTGGGCGGCCAGCTGTTCACGGAAGACGGCCGCGTCGAGCAGGTCGGCCATGCGGATCCCCGTGCGGGAGAACTTGTCCCGGTAGGCGGGGCCGATGCCCCTGCCGGTGGTTCCTATTTTCCGGTCACCGCGTCGGTCCTCCTCGACGGCGTCCAGGCGCTTGTGATAGGGAAGGATCACATGGGCGCAGTCGCTCAAGTAAAGGCGGCCGACGTCGAAGCCCTCGGCCGCCAGTCGGTCCATCTCGGAAAGGAGTTGCGCCGGGTCGACGACGACCCCGTTGCCGATGACGCACACCTTGTGGTTGAGGAGGCCGGAAGGAACCAGGTGCAGCTTGTATTCCCTGCCCTTGACGACGACGGTATGGCCGGCGTTGGCGCCCCCTTGGTAGCGAACGACCATGTCCGCCGCCTCGGCCAGGCAATCCACGATCTTGCCCTTGCCTTCGTCGCCCCACTGGGCCCCCACCAGAACGAGCGTCGACATGACTCAGCTCCCAACAATGAATCCGCGTTGGCAACCATGGGCGTCACCCCACTTCGCCGGGGTGTTTCAAGGGTCGTTGGAGAGCGGCCGCCCCACCGCCGTCGTTGGCATCCGGATTACGCAACGCTCACCTAGGCCGGCTGCAGCCGCCTTTCAAGGTTAACAAACTTGCCGATATCCTTCAAGAACACCAACGGCACGGAGCCGGTCGGGCCGTTGCGCTGCTTGGCGACGATCAGTTCGACGACGTTTTCCTCGGCCTCGGGGTTGTGGTAGATGAAGCCGACGACGTCCGCGTCCTGTTCGATACTGTTGTGGGCGATGATGCCATCAGCGATGAAGTTGTGTGGCCCGGGGACCGTCAGGTCGAAGACCTCCTCCTCTCCGTCGGGCTCGATGGAGACGATCGGGTCCCAATGGATATCGCCGCACACCGGCCGCACAAGTTCCTCGGAGCCGAACGCCTCGGCGATCCGCAGGGCCCGCTCCCGGCTCAGGGTCTGCTGATGGGCGGCCGGGAGGTGCCGGGGCAAGGCCAGGAATTCGCCGACCCGGAGCTCGTCCAGCCGCTTCCAGCCTTTAGTCGTGAAGAAACGGTGATTGGCTGTGGCACGGATGGTCCGGCCAAGCCGCGTGGTGAGCCGATATACCGGCTTAACCCCGGTGGGGAAAGCGCGGCTTACCAATGCGCGTTCCAGGCGATGAGTCTCGGGGTCGAGTGCCCATACTGCAAATCCGGTTTCCCCGGCCAGGTCGCGGATAGGAACCCTTTCGCCGGTATCCGCCAAGGGGATCATGGTATCCCCGGCCAGGCATCCCGACTCCCGCAAGTCGGATAGTTGGGGCCGCTTGTCCTGGCGCTGTTCGACGGCGCGGCTCAACTGGGAGAGGGCCAGCACCGGCACCTGCAACTCGCGGGCCAGCGCTTTAAGGGAGCGGGAAATCTCCGAAATCTCCTGCTGGCGGTTTTCGGACCGGCCCCGGGTGTGCATGAGCTGAAGGTAATCGATGATGATCAGCCCGATGTCGTGCTCGGCCTTCATGCGGCGCGCCTTGGCCCGCAGCTCCATCAGGGCGATGTTGGGGGTGTCGTCGATCAGCATGGGGGCCTGGCTCATCCAGCCGAGGGCGCGGGAGAGCCGCTTCCAATCATCCTCGGTCAACATGCCGGTGCGGAGGCGGTGGCCGTTGACGCCGGCCTCGGCGCAGAGCATACGCTGGGCCAGTTGCTCCCGCGACATCTCCAGGCTGAAGATGGCCGTGGGCACCTTGCGGCGCACGGCGGCATGGCAAGCGATGTTCAGGCAGAGGGCCGTCTTCCCCTGGGAAGGCCGGGCGGCGATGATGATCAATTCCGATTGATGCAGGCCGGAGGTCATCCCGTCGAATTCGGTAAGCCCGGTGGGCACGCCGGTGATCTGCCCCTTGTTGGCGAAAAGGTATTCGATCTGTTCGTAGGCCTCGATGAGAACGTCCCGCAGGGACACGTAGCTGCGGTCGCGCCGCCGCTGGGCAACGCTGAAGATCAGGTTCTCGGCCTGGTCCAGCAGTTCGTCCACGTCGTCCCGGCCTTCGTAGACCCGGCGGGCGATCTCGCTGGCGGCGTGGATGAGCTTGCGGAGGACAGCCTTCTCCTCGACGATGCGGGCATAGTACTCCACGTTGGCCGCCGTGGGCACGATGTTGGCCAGGCCGGACAGGGCTGCCATGCCGCCGACCTCCTCCAGCCAGCCGCGGCGGCGGAGTTCCTCGGCAACGGTGATGATGTCCACCGCCTCGGACCGCTCCACGAGGGAGATGACAGCCTCGAAAATCTTGCGATGGGCGTCCCTGTAAAAGGCTTCTCCGTCCAGGATGTCCATGGCCCGCAGGATGGCGTCCCGTTCAATGAGCATCGAGCCGAGGACCGACTGCTCGGCCTCCAGGTTCTGGGGTGGAAGCTTGTCAATGGGTATGGCCACGGCTGCTATCACCTCTTGGCGGTGTCCGGCGCGACTACGTGGACGGTGATCCGTGCCGTCACCTGGGGATGGAGTCGAACGGTCGCCGGGTAAGCTCCCAGGGCCTTGACCGGCTCCATCCCGATGCGCCGCTTGTCGATGCGCACGCCGGGCGAACGGGCCAACGCATCGGCGACGTCCTGGCTGGTAACGGAACCGAAGAGGCGGCCGCCCTCGCCGGCCCGCGCCTGCGCTTGGACCGGCCGCTGCGCATCGCCCGCCCGCGCCTGCACGGTGACCGTGCAGCCGTCCAGCTTGGCCGCCGCCGCCCGGGCCTCATCAAGGGCGCGCCGGGCCTGGGTCTCGGCCTTCTGCCGTTGCTGCCTGAGCAGGTTGAGGTTGCCCGCGGTGGCCTCGGCGGCCAGCCCCCGCGGGATGAGGAAATTGCGGCCGTAGCCCTCGGCCACCTCGACCACGTCGCCCGCGGCACCCAGCCCTTTGACGTCCTGTTTGAGGATGACCTTCATAGCCGCTCCCCCCTTGGAATCGTCCCTGATCAATGCGCGTCTTTCCGGCGGTAGTGATTCGCCAGCGCCGTCAGGTCGCCGTACCACTGTTCGAGCTGGTGCTCACCGTCGATGTTCTGCCGGAGCCGGTCCTCGATCCGCATCTCCAGGCGGGTCCAGTTGATCCCCAGGCGGCGCGCCAGGAGATAGGCCTGCATGATCAGGTCGGCCAACCCGTCGACGAGGACATCCTCGCGCCCGCGCGCCGATGCCCGCATCACGTTGCCCACCCCGGCCACCAGTTCCGCCTTGAGCCATTCGAGGACCCGGGCGGCCCGGACGACCTCGTTGTCGTGACCAGGGGCCCTGGGTTCCGGAGTCCCAAGCCGTTCCGTGGACACGGCAAACCCCCTTCGCCCAAGTGGTGTGAGAGATGAATTGCTTCGCCACGAAGAAAAGCCAATCCTGTTTGCGCCCACTGAAAATCGAAAGGGGCGCCCGGCAGACGCCCCTATGCCGCATGATGACAGTCCTACTCAGCGTAAGGATTTGCGCTACTCAACCGTATACGGCAACAAAGCCACGATGCGCGCACGCTTGATGACCTCGGTCACCTGGCGTTGGTGCCTGGCGCAGTTGCCCGTCATCCGTCGGGGCAGGATCTTCCCCCGTTCGCTCAGGTATCTCTTCAGCCGGCCGGCGTCCTTATAGTCGATATGCAGAATCTTGTCGACACAGAAGCTGCAAACCTTGCGGCGCCGGCGGCGGTCCCGTTTCGCCATGGGCAGAACCTCCTTGAAGAATCACAGGCACCGTTCGATCAGAACGGGATGTCGTCTTGCGGGAAATCAACCTCGGTGCCGAACCCCTCCGGTCCTCCGCCGCCAACAGCGGCGGCACCCTCCCGGGGACGGTCCAGGAACCGCACATTGTTGGCCACCACCTCGGCCACCCTGCGCCGCTGGCCGTCCTGGGTTTCATAGGATCGGACCTGCAGCCGGCCCTCCACCGCCACCAGGCGGCCTTTGCCCAAGTGGCTGGCGCAGGTTTCCGCCAGCTTTCGCCAGAGAACGATGTCGATAAAGTCCGCTTCCCGCTCACCCTGCTGGTTGGTGAACGGGCGATCGACAGCGATGGTGAAGCTGCCAACAGCCACACCCGCAGGGGTGTAGCGCAGCTCCGGGTCGCGGACCAGGCGGCCGATGAGGATCACGGTGTTCAGCACGAGATCAACCCCTTAGGCCTCCGCAGGCGCGCCGGCTTCAACATCGGCAGCGGTTTCCGCGTTCTCAGCGGCTTTCGCCCGCCTCGGAACCGCTTCGCGTTGGCGTTTCGGCGCGGGCACGGTGGCTTTGACCGCCGGCTGCAGGACGAGCAGGTAGCGGATCACGCCATCGGTGATGCCCAAGACGCGCTCCAGCTCGGTACCGACGCCGGCCGGCGCCTGGAACGTCACCACCGTGTAGTTGCCGTCGCGGTGGCCGGCAATCTCATACGCCAGCCGCCTCTTTCCCCAACGGTCGATGTTCTGTATGGCTCCGCCCCGATCAGTGATAACCTTGGTCACCCGGTTGATGATGGCTTCGGATTCTTCCGCCTCCAGGGTCGGCGCCATGATGAACATGACCTCGTAGGACCTCACGACGACCACCTCCTTCCCTTGGACTTGTCGGTCCGCGCCATGACGCGAACCACGGCCCCACCCCTCCGGTTGTCTCAAATCGAAACCGGGAGTGGAGCAGGAAGGTGTTGCAAGACCACAAGAATTATAAGCATTCTGGACAGAATTTTCAATGCGCCGGCGAATGAGCCATCCCCGGTTTTGGGCCCGGCCGATTCGCGGACCTGATCGACGGGACCATCGGGGAAGATTCCAGCGCCACGAGTGATGAAAACGGCGAAGGCCCGCCGACGACCATCGGGCAGGGCTCGGCCTGCAGCTCGAAATTATTAAC
>DYIH01000061.1:386-8629 GCA_020723785.1 Thermaerobacter marianensis | reverse complement strand
CCCTTGTAAGACAAGGGTTTTTGAGAAGTGAAGTACTTCACCACCCATGCGCGGTAGGGGGGCTATCCACCGAAAAGGAGGATGTTACCATAATCGTCCTGTCGCACAACCCCGAAGATTGAGGCCGACGGGTGGAGAGCAACGATCTCTGCCCTGTCCCCGTTATATTTCAACCAACGAAGGTTGTGCGATAGGCTCCAGCACCGGTGCGGCACCCGGATCCTAAGGCCTGGAGACCCCCGACAACGCCAGGCGCTTCTTCTCGCTTAGATCGCGCAGGTCATGGGCCTGGATCATCCCCCGGGATAGCGTGTAGAGGGTATCGCCGATATGGAGACCCCGCTCCACGTGGCGGTCGTCTTCGTGCCAGCCCCGCACCGCCCCGGCCCAGCCGGCCGATTCCATGTGGCTGATCCGGCCCCGCAGGCGGAAGCCGTTCGCCAGGTCGAGATGATACACATACAGCCCCTGGAAGGTGAACTCGCCGTACGCCAGCTTCGGCGGAACACCCTGCCCCGGCGGAACACCCCGTCCCAGCGGTGCGCCCTGCCCCGGCGGCGCGCCCTGCCCCGGCAGCGCGCCCTCCCCCGGCGACATGCCCGCCGCAGGTCGGACCTCGTGCAGGGAGACGGGAAAGGCCAGCAGCCCCTTCTCCCTGGAAAACAGCAGGGCCTTGTGGTTACGGAGCAGATCGGAGTCCGTGCCCCGGTCGCCGATTATCTCCTTGAACAGCTCCATAGGACGCGTGGGATCGCTGACATCGAAGAGGGCCACCTTCAGCCCCTGGTAGTAAGCCACCCCCGCGCCGCCCCACGGCTCGGCGTCGCTTTCGACGGTGTCCTTGCCGAACCCGATGATGTGGTTTTCGTCGTACGGGTGCAGGTAGTCGCTGTAACCGGGGATCTTCAGCGCCCCGAGGATCCTCGGCCGGCGGGGGTCGGCCAGGTCGAGAACGAAGAGCGGGTCCACCTTCTTGAAGGTGACCATGTAGGCCCGATCGCCCATGAAGCGCACGGAGTAGATCCGCTCGCCGGGGGCGATCCCCTCGATCCGGCCCACGATCCGCAGATCCGGGTCCAAAACATAGAGGTTGTTGCGCGCCGCCTGGGCGCCGGACTGCCAAACCTCGCCGCTGGTGGTGGCGATGCGGAAAGCGCCCTCGTGCTCGTCCATGGAAAACTGGTTCAAGACCTTGCCGGGCACCTCGCCCTTGGCTTGGAACACCGCCCGCCCGCCGGCGAGGGCGAACCGGTACACCGCCGTGGCGGCATCGGCCGGTCCGGGCGGCCATGCCGCGATGCCGCCGCGCGGCGCGGGGCGCGCGCCGCCGTCATGCCGGGCCACCGCCACATACAGATTCTCCGCCGAGGCGTACACCGTCTCCCCGCCGCCGAGAAAGGCGGCGACGTGCATCCCCTGCGCCGGGCGGTCCAGATCAAGCCCGGCGACGATCAGGTAATTTGGCTCCAGGTGGTCGGGGAAGTATCTCACGTCCTCGTAGGGAACGGCGGCGCGCACGCCGCCCGCCGCCGAATCCCGGTAATGGGGGGTGGCGGGGTCCAGCGGGGCGTCGTCACGCGACAGGAGCGCATAGTCGAGGGGCTTGTTGGCCACCAGGTACAGGGCCGAACCGATCTTCCGGGAGGTGAGGTAACCCCCTTCGACCTCGGCTTCACGCTCCAACCGTGGATCGGCGCGGTCGGTGATGTCGTAGACCAGCACCTTGACCGAGGCCCCGGCGTTTCCGAGCAGGATCAGCCGCTGGCCGTCGACGTAGATCTCGACGGGTTGGAAGCCGCCGTCCACGAAATCGATGATGCCGGCGACACGCATCTCCTCCGCCGGGTGGGCGCAGACGATGATCACACGCCGGCCGTTGACCTGATAGATGTATCCGCCGTCCGTCTTGACGACGTCCGCCTCGTCGACACCCTGCACCTGGACGTTGGTGCGGGAGTAGTCATCGCCGGCCGTCGGGTAGACGGGGGCGGCGGGCTCCGCCGCGGCCGCCCGTGACTCGACCGGCGCCGCCAGCGCCTCCGCCGCGGCCCGTAACCCGGCCGCCTTCCGGACGATGACGCCGTCTTCCACATAGGACATGGTCCGCCGCGCTTCCTGTAGCAGTTTCTTCAGCCGGGCGAAGGATCCCACCCGTGGCAGCGCCTGGTCCAACCGCGGCGAGTCTCGACCCGCGGCCGGCGCCGCTCCGCCGCCCGTGCCGCCCTGCGCCGGAGGTGCTCCAACGGCACCGGGCACAAACGAACCGGCAAACACAAGGGTTACTGTGAGCAGCAACGGCAAAAGCAGTTCTCTCATACCGGCACCACCTCCACATCCTTTTACCGGATTAGACGCGGCGGCGGGCCGGGCCGCTCATTCACAAAAAAAGAAAGCGGCCCTGGAGAAGGAGCCGCGAAAACCGAAACCGGCAACCGCCGGCCGTTCAAACGCCTCAGGTGCCGCCGAAACCGATGGTGACCTGCCGGTTCTCCACGATCACCGGAACGCGGCGCCGGCCGTTGGAGTACTCCATACATCCGCTGCAAAACAGCCTCAAGGATGCCATCCGCATCTCCGATGCATATTAAGAACCAATTGGTCCACTAGATCATTTGGGTTATAATGGGGTGAGCAGTCATGGTCGAGAGGGGAAAGGGCAAGATGGCGCTGGCGGTCAGCGAAGCCAAGAGGGATTTCAGCAGGATAGTCCGTGAATCCAGCGAACAGCTCCGCGTTTTCACGGTGCAAAACGCCCAACGGCATGGCGCCGCCTCCTCCCTGGTCATTGGCGGAACGGCCATGGAATTGGTTCTGTCACACTTCACCTTCACTCCCCAATGGGAAGAGGATGCGGACAGCGGCCTCTGGACCGTCTATCTCCCGGAAATCGACGTCTGGGGGCAGGGCGAAACAAGGCTGCAGGCCGCCGAGGATCTGATCGACGCGGCGTTGGATTTCATGAGGGTTTTCTTGGACGATATCCCGTTCCAGATCAAGATCGGCCGCGGTCATTACCTGCCCTACCTCCTGCGGCTTTACCAGGCCGGCGATGACCGCCAGGCCATTCGCGGCATTCTAGGCGTACAGGAATAATGGGGTACACCTTCACTTTCGGAGACATAGAAAGGATCTGTCGTTCACTCAACATGCACCCGGCCAAAGCCGGCAGCCAGGTCTGGCACGGCGTCGGTCCGGACGGCCTGTACCGCCGCACGAGGATCGACTCCCACGGCTCCGGCAAGCGACTCGCCTACGGTACCGCCAAGGCCGTTGCCCGCCAACTGCTGTTCGACACGGTGGAGGATATGCGCCGGTACCTGGATAGCCTGTGATGTGAATCCATACACACGCCAAAACCTCGCACGCCAGCGCCCCGCCGGTTCGCTTGCGCGTTTTTCGGCGCTGGAACCCGAATCCGGACCGGCGCGCACCAAGTAGAGGTAGTCGCCGCCTGCCGTGAACGGGTATTCCTTGCACAGGCCGCGGACGCCGAAGCGGGCCTGCCGCAGGGTCACCGCCAGCCCTTGGGCGTCCAGGTGGACCCGGCACACCACTTCGGTCCGTCCCACCTCCGGCTCTGAGGCGGCCGGGGTCGCGGCCAGGGCCGCGCGCAGGTGCTCCTCCCAGGCGGGGAGAGGCGGCGGGGGCGGGGTCCACAGGAAGGGCTGGGCGGCCGTCACAGCAGCCGATCGTCTCCGCAGCGCCGGACCGGCCGTTTCACTCCGCGCCATCGGGGCCGCCGCCACAGCGAGCCGCTCTCGCGACGCCGAAACGGGAGCCGTCGCGGCCGCCTGCCCCCGCGCCGCCGGCGCGGCGCCCACGCTGTGGGGCGGCGATCCGGAACCCGGCAGGTCGGGGATCAGAACGCCGCCGTGCTGGTGCAGCGCCTCCAGGGCCAGGACCACGGCGTGCTTGCAGATGCCGCCGCCGTACGGGCAGGTGCATCGTGTGCGCAACATCCGCCCGGTCTAGGCCACCTCGGTCTCGTACGGAACCGCGGCACTGCCCTCGACGACGCCGCGGATGACGCCGCCGTCCACCTCGCAGTCCAGGACCAGGCCTGTCGGAAATAGACGCAACCCCGGCTGAAGATGTGGGACGGCACCCGCTGTTTGAGCACGGTTTGATCAAGGTCCACGGGAATGACGGCTCCTTGCCGGATTTGAGCGAAGGCTCGCCACCGACAGCATAGCATACAGCCGCCCGGTCTGGGAAACGCCCACGGCGCCCGGGGGCTCACGCGCATTGAACTACGGAGCCGCGCCGGCCGGAGGCGCCGTCCGGCGGACGGCGCGCGCCGTGTTCACCAGGAACAGCAGCAGCGCGAGGGCGTTGAGGAGGCCGCCCCACTGGCGCCCCGGCAGCCAATTGGCCAGGTCGCCCGCCACGCGCAGGAGCAGCGTCGCGTGCAGCAGGACGAGGTGGATGTGGAACGCCGGGCGGAAGGCCATGGACAGGCCGAGCACGGCGGGGAAGATGACCGGCGCGTGGCCGAAGATCATGGCAAAAACGAAGCCGAGGAAGACGGCGTGCAGCATCGCGTCGTAGAGCGGCCCCGCGGTGGCGCCGCCGTAGAGGATCGCCAGCGCGCCAGCGACGCCCAGCCAGGCGTAGCCGGAGAGCAGGCACGCGGCGATGAAGCGGGTCAGGCCGGACGGCGAGCGCAGCGTCCGCCGGGCTATGTCGTGGCGCATCAGCCACAGCGTCAGGGCCAGCATGCCCGCCCCGGCCAGCCGCGCCCCGGCGGCGGGGGCGACAACCGTCAGGACGAGCCCGGCCAGGAAGAGGCCCGCGGCGGCCAGGAAGCCGGCCCGGGCCGCGCCGGTCAGGCGCAGCAGGCGGGAGAGTTCCAGGCGCTCGCCGGCGATGGTCAGCACGAGGTAGCCGACCCACCACAGGACGACCCGGTGGACGGGCCAGCCGGCCAGCCAGAGGACGTTGCCGATCGCCCATGACAGCGCCCCGGCGCCCATGGTGGCCGCGTGCACGGTCGGTTCGAGGCGGATGATCCGGATGAACACCGCCACGAAGACCAGGCTGCCCAGGGTCAGCAGGAGCGGGCCGGATGGGCCGGCCAGCGTGGCCAGGACGCCGAGCGCGCTGAAGAGCGGCGCGGCGTAGGTCCACGACCGGCCCAGCGCCACCGCCCGTTCCAGGCCGATGACGACACCGAAGAAGCCGGAGATCATCAGCGGGCCGTGCCAGGCGGCCAGGTCGGGCCGCACGGGGGGTAACCCCCAGCCCATGCGCATCAGCCCGCCCCACACGCCCGCCACCAGGGCGACCATCCCCAGGGCCATCAGAGGAAAGCGGACAGGGGAGCGCTTCGCCACCGCCCTCGCACCTCCTGTCAGGGGGTCCGGCTCATTATAACAGGAGGTGGAACGCTTTGGCTAACCGCCGCTCGTGGCACGGGCGAACTGTTGGCGCCGACGTTGCAGTTCCGCCAGCCTTTCGGCGCCGAGCTTCCCTTCCGCCGCCGGGAACAGCGCTTCCTCCTCGCTTCTGGCGTGGGCCTTGACGTCGTCGACGATTCGGTTCAGCCGGTCGCTCACCGGCCGGCCCTCTTCCAGCACCGTGCGGGCCGCCGCCAACCGCTCCGCGACCTCCCGGTGCGCCTGCTCGTAAGCGTTCAGCTCGGACGTGGGGAAAAACCCCCGCATGGCAGGATACAGTATCTGCTCCTCGTCGCGGAAGTGGACCCGCGACATCTCCTCCAGGAAACCGACGAGCTCCTCGTCGGACATTTCCCCGTTCCGCCAGCGGCCGGCGGCCCTGAAAAGGGCGTCGTGCTCAGCACGCAGGGATTCGACTATGGACACGGCGAATCGCCTCCTATCGATGATCCGGCCCAGGCGCGATCCGGCCCGGCCGAGATCCGACCCGGGCGCGATCCGACCCGGGCGCGGTCAAACCCGGCCGTTGCCGGGCTGCGACGGCTCGCAGACCGGACAAACCATAGCTTCCCCGATGGGACAAAAGAGGAATTCGCGCCCCGGGAGCCAAATTGGTGAAGCATGGACGTGATCCTCCGGCTGCAGCGGTCCGCCAACCCGGCGCTGGACGCTTTCTTCAGCAGCGTCACCATGCTGGGCAGCGAGGAAGCCTATGCGGCACTGGTCGCCATCGTCTACTGGTGCGTCGACCGGCGCGCCGGCTTCCGCCTCGGGCTGTTGGTATTCCTGACGTTCTTCGTCAACGCGGGGATCAAGGACGCCCTGCGGCTGCCGCGCCCCGGCGGCCCCGGCCTGCGCGTTCTCGCCGCGGAAACCGGGCTTGGGTACGGTTTCCCCAGCGGCCACGCCCAGGGCAACGCCACCGTGTGGGCCTACCTTTATATGACCTTCCGGCACCGCGGCATCCTGGCGGCCGGGCTGGTCATCGTCACCCTGGTTTCCCTGTCGCGTCTCTACCTGGGGCTGCATTATCCGGCCGACGTCGCCGGCGGCGTCGTCATCGGCCTGGCGCTGGTGGCCGCCTTCAACGCCGTGGCCGCCCGTCTCGAACGGTCCCCGCTGCCGGCCGGCCTGCAGGCCGCGGCGGCCCTGGCCCTGCCCCTGCTGGCGCTCCTCGCCTACCGTTCCGGCGACGCCTACCGGGCGATGGGCGCGCTCATCGGCCTGGCCGAGGGCTACCTGCTGCAGGAGCGTCTCCTGGCCTTCGACACCAGGACGACCCCCGGCCGCCAGGCCGTGAAGGTAATCGTCGGCCTGGCCGGCGTGCTCATCCTGCGCCTGTCGCTGAAGCCGTTCCTGCCGGACGGACCGGCCCTGCTGGTGCGCTACGGGCTGATGGGCTTATGGGTGGCCCTGGGAGCGCCGCTGCTGTTCCGCGCCCTGGGGCTGGCCCCGACGCAAAGGCTTGGCGGCCGAATGCCATCGAGGCGCGGCGGCGCCCATTGAACGAAGGGGGTGGACCCGCGCGTGCGGCGGATCGGGGGCAACTGGAACCCGGCGACGCTGTCAATCATCGTGCTGGTTGCGTTGGCCCTGGCCGCCGTCCCCGTCCTGCCCCAGCCGGAGCCGCCAATCGCGGGCGGCAAAACGGAGCCGCCAACCGCGGGCGGCAAGCCGGCCGCGTGGCCTGACGGGAACCCCGCATACATCCAGCTGGTGGCCGTGCAAATGCGCTGGTCCATCGACGACTACGCCACCCCGGAGCGGTTCGCCGCCCGGGTGGACGGGCTGATGCGCCGGGCCGCCCGGCGGCTGGACCCGCGCTACCCCGCCCTGGTCGTCTTCCCCGAGGACGCCGGCATCCTGACCGTCTTCACCGGGGAGGCCGAGCACGCCAAAGGGGTGACCACACTCGAAGGGGCGGTGGAGCGTATGGTCCGCGCCCACCTGCCGGCCGTCCTTTGGAACCGGGCCACCCGCCGGGCGGGCTGGGTGCGGGGCATCTTCCTGGCGCGCCAGGAGACGATGGGCCGCACCTACCTAGAGACCTTCTCCGCGGCGGCGCGCAAGTACGGCGTCTACCTGGTGGCCGGCTCGGCGCCGCTCCCCGACTACGACCTGCCGGCCGGCGGTGGGCTGCCGCACCGCTACCGGCCGCGCGGCGGCGCAGTCTACAACGTGTCCTACTTCTTCGGGCCGGACGGCCGCATCCTCGGACGGCAGAAGAAGGTCCACCTCATCGACATCGAAGGGCCGGCAGGGCTGGATCTGACCCCCGGCCGCGTTGCCGACCTGCGGGTCTTCGATACGCCGCTGGGCCGCGTCGGTATCGCCATCTGCCTGGACGCCTTCCAGCCGGACGTCGTCAACCGACTCCAAGCCCTGGGCGCCCAGATCCTCGTCCAACCCTCGGCCAACCCGGCGCCCTGGTCACCCGCCCAGCAGGCCGACTGGCTCAACGGCGCCTGGCAGGCCGTCGCCGGTCGCGGCGACTTCGCCTACGCCGTCAACCCGATGATGACCGGGCAGGTGCTGAACCTGGGCTTCTTCGGCCAGTCGGCGATCATCAGCCGGCAAGCGGCCCGGTGTCGGGGGTGCGGTCCGCGCCATGGCAACCCGACGGATTCCGGCACCGGCGCGCTCGGTTACCCGGCGGTCGGGCCGCGGCCGGGGTTCGTCGCCGTGGCGGATACCGCCGACGGCGAAGCGGTGCTGGTAACAAAAGTGCCGCGGCCTTGATCACGGATTCAACCCACCGGCTGCAGCCCGCCGATGGCGGCCAGGGCCTCCCTGACCGCGGCGTCGGGGTAGGCGTAGTCCTGCAGTTCGCCGCGGAGGAAGGCGTCG
>DYIH01000061.1:0-359 GCA_020723785.1 Thermaerobacter marianensis | reverse complement strand
TAGGTCGAAGTGGCCGTGGCCCGACAGGCCGAAGAGGATCGTGCGCGCCTCGCCGGCCTCACGGCATCGGTTCGCCTCGTCGATGGCGGCGCGGACGGCGTGGGCCGACTCGGGCGCCGGGATGATCCCCTCGGATCGCGCGAAGGCCAGCGCCGCCTCGAAGACCCCCTGCTGGCCGCAGGCGCGGGCCTCGATGAGCTCGTCGTGATAAAGCTGGCAGACCAAGGGCGCATCGCCGTGGTAGCGCAGCCCGCCGGCATGGACGGCCGGCGGCACGAAGCCGTGGCCCAGGGTGTACATCTTCAGGAGCGGCGTCAGCCCGGCCGTATCGCCGAAGTCGTAGGCGTAGGCGCCGCGCG
>DYIH01000060.1:5404-8665 GCA_020723785.1 Thermaerobacter marianensis | reverse complement strand
CGTCAAGGTAAAGGGGAAACGGTAGCATGTCGCACCAAGGTGGAGCGGACCCGATGACGATAGATGTTCCATGTTCGTAGAGTGATCCCGATCGGTTGCCCGCGTCAAGGTAAAGGGGAAACGGTAGCATGTCGCACCAAGGTGGAGCGGACCCGATATGTATGGCGGCCGGAGGAACGCACGATCCTCCCGATCGGTTGCCCGCGCCAAGGTAAAGGGGAAACGGTAGCATGTCGCACCAAGGCGTTGCGGCGCCGATGAGCATGTCGCACCAAGGCGTTGCGGACCCGGATACGGTGATCAGCCACCCTCGTTAACCTCTCACGCTCCTCTTACCGATATTACATATAACCAGGGGTACGCCCAAGGCTGCCCGCATGGACGGCACCCTCGCCGATATACTAGAGTAGTACAATGAGGGGGTTTTTCTCATGGGTGCGCTGAAGCTGGCGATCTCCGTGGAGACCCACTCGCCCGAGTACGCCGAAGCCCTCGAGAACAAGCACCTGGCCTTCGACGTGGTCCGGTCCAGCCGGCGGTGGGTCTACCTGACCGAATACCTGCCGGCGCCGGTGGCGGAAGCCACGGCCCGCTTCCTGCAGAAGGCCATCCTGCCCGAACTCTTCCTGGAACACTTGGACACGGCCTACAGCGACATCCCGGACGAGGACAGGCTGGCCATCTTCCAGGACAACCTGGACTACCTGCAGAACGACCATTTCACCAGGGGCACCCGGGCGCTGATCCAGCCCAGCCTCGAGGAGCAGAAGGGGCTGTCCATCGAGGGCTGGATGCGGTTCCGGGGACGCAGGATCCTGGACAACCTGGTCGCCCAACTGGCCCGCGAAGGGCTGAAGAGCCTGCGCCTGGAGCGGGCCTACCAGCAGTTCCGCAGCCTGCGGCTGCACGCCGTCGAGCACCTGGTCGTCGAGGGCCGGGGGGCCGGGCTGAGGATCAAGGACCCCGGCGGCGCCGAGCTCTTCCGCGAGTTCCTCGACGGCTACCTGGATCCGCGGCTGCAGATCGACCGGGAAGACCTGGCCATCATCCTGATCCGCGCCCTGGCCCCGGGCCGGGTGGAGCTGGTCGACGTCCATCCCGCCTTCCGCCGCCGCGTCGAGGCCGCCCTCGCCCGCAGCCGGGGCTGAGCGATCAGCGGCGGAACTCGCTGGGCAACCCGAACAGGGCCCCGGCCTCGCCGGCGCAACGGTCCTGGTATCCCTCCGGCACGAAGACGTAGAGGCGCCACAGGTTCTCGTACTGCTGTTCCAACACCTGCAGCTCCAGGGGCGGGGCGCCGGCCGGGTCGTTGAGGGGCGCCACCCCGCGGGCCGTGCGCACCCGCACCGCCGCCTCCTTCATCATCGACAGGCCCGGGCAATAGATGATCACGTCCTCCAGGCCCAGGCCGAGTGCGCGGGCCAGTTCCTCCTCGGCCCGCTGGCGGGCGGCCCGGTCGCGGTGATAGCGGTCGATGAGTTCGATCCGCCGCGCCCGGTCCACATGGCCTGCCGAGAGGACGTAGCCGCGCTTGAGCAGCCGCCTCTCGGCGACCCCTTCGGCCAGCCGCCGGACGCGCCGGTCGGGACGGCCCCGGGGCACGTCCTTGAGGAATTCCAGCAGGGTGAAGTCGTTCAGCCACAGGAGATCGTCCTCGGTGACGCCGTATTCCAGGGCCAGTTCCACGGCCTTGGCGATCATCGCCCCCGAGCAGACCTTGGTGTGGTGGAAGTAAACGCGTTCCGTCAGGAAATAGCGCGTGCGCAGGAGCTGGAGCACCTCCGAGCGGGCGTCGGGGCGGTCCATGTCGTTGCGCGCCAGGTTGAGGACCAGGTTGTCCCCCTCCAGGTCGAAGTAGTCGAAGACGCGCTGGTCGTAATCGTGGACCAAGCCGGCGAACCAGGCGTCGCGGCGCAGGTAGTCGAGCAGGTCGGCGTCGATGGTGCTGGACACCACCTGGGCCATCCACGGCCTGGGGCAGCCGGCCCCGTCCCCCTTGCACCGCAGCAGGGCGGCCACCTCGTCCCGGCAGCCCAGTTCGGCCAGCACCCGGCCCAGGCGGCCGTCCAGGAGAAGGGCCAGGCGGCCGCCCTCGTCGTGGCGGGGGAACAGGCGCCGTTCGTCCTCGAGCGTGTGGCCGAAGGGGATGTGGGTGACGTCGTGGATCAGGGCGGCCAGGGCCACCACCCGCTCCGCCTCCGGATCGAGGGGGAAGCCGGCCGCCCTCAGCCGGTCCATGATCCGCCGGGCCATGGCGCAGGCACCGAGGGAATGGTCGAACCTGGTGTGGACGCAGCCGGGGTAGACCAGGTTGGCCGTCCCCGTCTGCTTGATCCCCCGCAGGCGCTGCACCTCCGGCGTGTCCAACACCGCCGCCTCGGCCGCCGTCAGGCGGATATCGCCATGCACCGGATCGCGTATGACCATTACCCCACCCCCGGCGCCGGCCGAACGGTCCCGCCGCGTTTTCGCGGAGCCCGCGCCCGGAGATGGTTTCCCGACCGGTCAGAGCGATTCCTGCTGGAGATAATCCTTGAAGATGTACCCCGAACGCCCCCGCGGCACCTGCACCTGCACCCAGAAGCCGTCGTAGCCTTGGACGATCACCATTTCCCCCCGGTCCAGCTTACCGATCAAGGGATAGCGGCCGCCCGGCCCCTCCCGCAGGTTCACGTCCTCCCCGGTGACGCGGCCGAAGCCGAGGAACTGCTCCGGCACCCCCTCGGCCAGGAGATCCAGGCTCATCACCTGCAACCTCTGAAAGTTGGCGATCTGCTCTGCCAGCTTCTTCTCCACGTCCCGCAGGGCCGCCTGGGGCAAGGCCCTATAGTCCTCGGTCAGACTCTCCTCCCGCTCCTTCAGCCGGCTGGCCGTCTCGTACAGGCTGGCCATCTCCGCACCTCCCGTCGGTCTTGTACACGTGCAACTATATGACGGGTCCGGGTGGGACATGACCGGCGCGGAGCAAGTTGCGTCATACCATGCCGGTGACACCGACGAGGGCTGAAGATGGTCTTGCGATAGATGAGCCATAGAGCTTTTTTGGCTTCCCCCAAGACCTTCCTGGAGGAAACCACCACATCTACGCATTTACGGGATGACGTACTTCCCCGCTCCATAGGGCCAGTAATGCTGCCACGCGCGGCTTGGAGCTACCAACCCGGCTCGAAGTCCTTGCAGCTCGAAATTATTAACCAGGCGCATAATCCGCGTCCGGAAAAGCTTGTACGACAAGGCGTCCCGGGATCGCGCCAAAACATT
>DYIH01000060.1:1588-5394 GCA_020723785.1 Thermaerobacter marianensis | reverse complement strand
GGCCCTGGAATATAACTGTGGTTAATGAGCCTGTCGCGCCAAGGTGGGAACTCCGGCGCGCCCGCATCAAGCCCGACCGGGAGGTCGTCATCAACGTCGGGGAGCACCGCTTCCGGCTGCCGCCCGGCGGCATCAAGCTCCGAGAGGGGGAAGTCGTCAGGTCAATCCTGGACACCAAAACGACATCATCTGGATCTTTTCCCGACCCGGCCGGTACTCCATCCGCTCCACGGAGTACGCCGGCCCCGAAACCTGGAAGATGCAATTGAAGGACGCCATCGTGGTCGAGCCCGCACCGCGCCTGGCCGACGGACAGCCACCCCGTTGAAGGCTCTTCTCACCGCCCCCTCCCGGTCGCGGAGCGTGAGGAAAACGGGAAGGCCCGTGGTATCCGGACCTTCCGCGTTCCCCCTCCACTAGCCGAAGAAGTAGTGGCTGCCGATGATTGCCAGGAGCGGGCGGCTCCACAGATACGAACTCCAGGCCTTGGCCGGGTTGAAGAAGTACAGGGCGCCGCCCGTCGGGTCCCAGCCGGCCAGCGCGTCCCGGGCAGCCCGGTAGGCCGTGGCCGAGGGCTCCAGCCAGAGCTGACCGTTTTGCACCGGCTCGAACTGCCACGGGTCGTAGATGACGCCGGCGATGGTGCTCGGGAAGCGACCGCTCTTGGCCCGGTTGAGCACCACCGCGCCGACGGCCACCTGCCCCTCGTACGGCTCGCCCCGGGCCTCGGCGCTGATCAGGCGGGCCAGCAGCCAGACGTCGCCGTCGCTCGCCCACACCGTTGCCGCACCGCCGGACCAACCGGCCACGCCGCCACCCGTCGGCACCCAGAGGACCTCGCCGGGGTACAGAGCGTCATCCCAGATGCGGTTGGCCTGCCGCAAGGCCGCGACCGAAGTCCCGAACCGCTGGGCCAATCCCCACAGGCTGTCGCCCCATCGAGCGGTGTAGAGGAAGCCGCCGTCGCCTCCAGCCGCAGAGGCCGGGGCGGGAACCAAAACGGCCAGCACCGATCCAACCATGAGCACCGTCAACAGCAATGAACCGAACCGGCGCAGACGCGCCGGGATCCCGCGAGTCCTGAACATCCACATTCGCTCCTTTCCACTGCCTGCGGGGTGAGCTGACGGGTTCGGCGAAAGGAAAAGACCTACGGCCCACGTGTTCCACGCGGCTCCGATTCACCCCTGGCCGGAAAAGCGATCCGCCAAGGCCTGCGGCCTGGTGGTGCGCGCATCCGGCCCCTCCGCAGGGGTCACCCGGAACCCCCGCGGGGCTTGGTTCCCCCGCCCTGCCGCCGCGGCCTCGGGGCCCATTTCCCCGCCGGCCCTGCGGTCGGACAGATTCGGCAGATTTCGGCCCACATTGTAGCCGCGACATCTCGGCCCGGCCAAGACAAAAAAACTGGCGCCGCCGCCTCTGTGAGCCTCTGCCGGTAACCTCTGCCGGCAGCGCTTGCCGAGCGTGATCCTCCGCCGTATGCTGTTCTGTATACGCGAATCCGCCGTATGCCGTATAATTGTTGCTATACATTGCGGTGGGAGGCACGGCGGTGAGGCTCGATGAATTGGCACGTGTTGCCAAGGATTTGCACGACGCGTTCCTGGAAAAGCCTGTTTTGGAATTGAGAGGGCACGCCCTGCCGGATCAACAACGCGTGGTCGCGTTCATACACGAACTGCGGGCCACCCTGTTCCCGAGCTACTTCGGCACGTTCCGGGGGGAGGGGGACGACCTCACCTGCCTCATGGAACAGCTCGGCGACCTCTTCTGGGCGGCCACCCGCCTGATCCACGACACCGTCTCCCACCGCTGCCCGGCTCCCTGCCATGACGGTTGCGAGGCGTTCCGGGAGAGCGCCCGGCGGGCGGCGGAATTCGTCGGCAAGCTGCCGCGCATCCGGCAGGCGCTGGCCATGGATATTCAGGCCGCCCACGAGGGGGATCCGGCCGCCCGGGATCACGACGAGGTCATCCTCGCCTACCCGGGGCTCTTCGCCATCATGGTCTACCGCCTGGCCCACGAACTCCACCTGCAGGGGGTGCGCCTCATCCCCCGCATCATGACCGAATACGCCCATAGCATCACCGGCATCGACATCCACCCGGGAGCGCGCATCGGCCACAGCTTCTTCATCGACCACGGGACCGGGGTGGTCATCGGCGAGACGTGCGAAATCGGCAACAACGTGAAGATCTATCAGGGTGTCACACTGGGCGCCCTCTCCATCCCCCGTGACGAGCAGGGCAATCTGGTGCGCGACGGCAAGCGCCACCCGACCATCGAGGACGACGTGGTGATTTACGCCGGCGCCACCATCCTGGGCGGGGAGACGGTCATCGGCCGGGGCTCTGTCATCGGCGGCAACGTCTGGCTCATCGAGAGCGTGCCGCCCGGCAGCAAGGTGCTCAACAGGCCGACCATCGAGATGCGCTGAAACGCCGTTTCAACCGGGAAAGGCGCGCCGGCGGCAGGAGCGCTTCGGAAGGCGCCGAACCTTATTGCTGTTCGAGATCGGGCATGCTCCCCAGGACGACGCGCAGGCTGACCTCGTTCTCGCCCCGCTTGACCTTGACGGTGACGGTGTCCCCCACACGGCGGGCCTCGATGGCGCGCCGCAGGGCCAGGTAGTTGTTGGTGGGCTTGCCGTCGACGGACAGGATCACGTCGCCCCGCTGGACGCCGGCCCGCTGCGCCGGGCCGGACGGGACCACGTCCGCCACCAGGACGCCGCGGGAGTCGTCGCTGTCGGGATCGAGGGGGTTTCTTTCGTTGATGGCCACACCCAGCCAGGGGTGCTCCACCTTGCCGGTCTCGAGGACCTGCCGGACGATGGCGCGCACCCGGTTGGACGGCACGGCGAAGCCCATGCCCTCCACATCGGGGAGGCTGATCTTGGCCGTGTTGATACCGATCACCCTACCCAGGGCATTGACCAGCGGGCCACCGCTGTTGCCGGGGCTAATGGCCGCGTCGGTCTGGATGACCTCCAGGATGCCGTTGCGCTCGGTGCGCAGGCCGCGGTTCAGGCCGCTGATGATGCCGGCCGTCACCGTGCGCTGGTATTCCATGCTCACCGGATTGCCGATGGCGATGGCCAGGTCGCCGATGCGCACCCGGTCCGAATCACCGAAGGAGGCCGCGGGGAGGTTCCTGGCCTCGACCTTGACGACGGCCAGGTCGTTGCGCTTGTCGGCGCCGAGGACCTTGCCCTCCAGGCGGCGGCCGTCGGCCAGCACCACCGTGAGGGAGCGGGCGCCTTCCACCACGTGCTGATTGGTGACGATGATGCCGCTGGGGTCGATGATGACGCCCGAACCGCTGCCCGCCTCATCGAAGCCGTTGGGCAAGCGTTGGTGTCCCTCGATCGGCTGGCGGTTGATGACGCCGACGACTGCCGGCGCTACCCTCTCCGCCGCCACGGTCACCGCCGTCAGCGGCGGCAGGTCCTTGCCGTCCTTGGCATCCGGGGCCGAGCCGGCCAGCGTCTGGGACAGGCTGCCGCCGGCGCCCGGCGACAGGGTGTAGAGATAGCGGACGCTGCCCTCCTGCTCCTTTTTAAAGGCCTGGAGTTGCTTTTCAACCCGCTCCACGTCGCCGCGGACCAGGTGCGCCAATTCCGGATAGGCCAGCCTGGGGCCTGCCAGAAGCAATATCGTCGCGGTGAAGAGGGAACTCAGGAGGGCTGCCAGGAACACCTGGCCGCGACCGGCCCGCGATTCCCTTTCAGACTCCAACGCGCCGGGGTTCTCGTGCTGCACCCGGGACACCTCCGACATCGGTCGGACTTGGATTCATCAAAGCCG
>DYIH01000060.1:0-1578 GCA_020723785.1 Thermaerobacter marianensis | reverse complement strand
GTCACTTATTTTATCGCATGGCCGGGCGCCTTGCACAATCCCAGAAAACAGGTCTATATTGAGCCTGTCGCATAAAGGTGGGGCCGCCCGACTCCGCTCCATTGCGCGGTGCGCCGTCCGCAGCCTCCTCGCGTCGAATCAACGGCAAGCAAGGTCTATCAAAGAGTACGGAGGCGACCCGAGTGTCTTTTGAAAGCATCCCCGAAAATGGTTTCTGCGTCATGCACCTGCGCCTGGCCGGGCATCCACTGGACCCGGACGCGGTCGGCACACCCACCCCGGAAGGCTGGGAGGCGGCGGAACGGTTCGCCGCCGAACATGCCGTCACCTGGTGGGACCACAACCCGGTCTTCGCCACCCGGGAGGCGGCCGAGGAGTACGCGTGGCTGGCGCCGGTGGAGACGGAGACCGTCGCGGTGGAGATCTCGCCGGTGGCGATGCACGAGGAGGACGGCTGGTTCGATTCCTTCAGGTCGTCGCACTGGTTCCGGGCCGTTGACGGAAACGCCTAGCCCCAGAGGGAGTCCTCCACCCGCACGGCGGGATCCGCCGGGGGGAAGGCCCGGTAAAAAGTCTCGCGGCCCAGGGTCCGCCGGATCTGCGGCGGGAACCCACGGAACACGCGCTCCCAGGACAGGTGCTGGGTGCGGTGGTGCCGGACGGCGGCGATCTTCGTCTCCACGAACCCGGTCACGTCGATCTCAGCCGTCACCGCGGCGTCCAGCGGGTGGACGGGCTCACGGCGAAAGACGTCCCGCATCAGCGCGGGGCGCAACGTCCAGTAGTAGAGCCGTTCCGGCAAGCCTCGTCCGGCCTGGCGCGCCTGGTGGAACGCCCGTTCGGTGACGCGGGAGATGGCCTGGTGGTCCGGGTGCCCGGAGATGCCGCCCGGCGGGAAGGTGACCACCACGCCGGCGCCGGCGGCGGCCATGTGGACGGCGACGGCCGCCGCCGCTTCCGCCTCGTCCGCCTCGGCCAGCCTGCCGTCCATATATCCGAGGAAATGGATCTCGGCGATACCCAGCACCGCCGCAGCCGCGCGCAACTCTGCCTCACGCACGCGTGGCAGTTCCTCGCGGGCGCATACGGGTGGGTCGCCCGCCTTGCCCGCCTCGCCCCTGGTGGCGCAGACCAGCACGACGCGCACCCCCTCCGCGGCGCAACGGGCGATCGTCCCGCCCGGCCCCATGGACTCGTCGTCCGGGTGGGCGGTGACCACCAGCAAGGTCTTGGACATTCCTTGGTGCAGCATCCTACCGGGTCCCCTTCCACCGATCCATGGTGTACAACCCGCGCCGCGGACGGATCATCCCCAGGCGACGCCGGGACCCGCCGCCGGCCCCCTCGAGGAATGCCGGGGCACGGCGCGGCGTCACGCGTCCTGGCGCGCCGCCGCGGCCGGAGCGGCCGGGGTCAGGGGGACGGCGGTGCGCCGCCGCCGTTCGAAGCGGGCCACCTCGCGGTAGCCGGACGCGGTGGCGTGGGCCACCAGCTCGGGGTAGGCATAGCCCACGTCGCGTGGGTGGTGGGCGTCGGACGCCAGGGTGATGGGCACGCCTGCGGCGTGGGCCAGGTCGA
>DYIH01000059.1 GCA_020723785.1 Thermaerobacter marianensis | reverse complement strand
GGTGGCGCCCGGTTCCAAGCAGGTGCTGACGATGATCGGCCGCAACGGCGCCCTGGCCGACCTGATCGCCGCCGGCGCCCGCGTCCTCGAGGCGGCCTGCGGCCCGTGCATCGGCATGGGCCAGGCGCCCCCGTCCGGCGCCGTGTCGGTGCGCACTTTCAACCGCAACTTCGAGGGCCGCAGCGGCACCGCCGACGCCAAGGTCTACCTGGCCAGCCCCGAGACGGCTGCGGCCTGCGCCCTGACGGGGGTTATCACAGACCCCCGCGACCTGGGTGAATTCCCGCGGGTGGAGGCGCCGGAGCGGTTCGAGATCGACGACCGGGGGGTCATCCCGCCGGCGGAGAACCCGGAGGCGGTGGAGGTCATCCGCGGCCCGAACATCAAGCCGCTGCCGGTGCGGGGCGAACTGCCCGCATCGCTGTCCGGCCAGGTGCTGCTCAAGGTGGGGGACAACATCAGCACCGACCACATCCTGCCGGCCGGGGCCAAGGTCCTCCCGCTGCGGTCCAACATCCCGGCCATCAGCGAATACGTCTTCTCCCGCGTGGACCCGACCTTCGCCGAGCGGGCCAAGGCGGCCGGAGGCGGGTTCGTGGTGGGCGGGCACAACTACGGCCAAGGCTCCAGCCGTGAGCATGCCGCCCTGGGGCCGATGTACCTGGGCGTCAAGGCGGTGCTGGCCAAGTCCTTCGCCCGCATCCACCGGGCCAACCTGATCAACTTCGGCATCCTGCCCCTGACCTTCGTCGGCGAGGAGGATTACGACGCCGTCGAGCAGGGGGACGAACTGCGCCTGGACGGGCTGCGCGAGGCCCTGCCGGCCGGCGACGAACTGGTGGTGCGCAACGCGACCAAGGGGCGGGACATCCCGGTGCGCCATGGACTGACGCCGCGCCAGGCGCAGGTGATCCTGGCCGGGGGGCTGCTGAACTTCACGCGCCGGCAGTCGGCCATGCCCGAGCCGGCGGCGGCGCGATGACCGGCGGAGGGGTGTAGTGCAAGGGAGCGAGATCAGGGCCGGCATTACGCAGGTGGGCCTGTTGCCCAATCTGGAAAAGCCCGAGGCGGTGGCCCTGGCCCGCGAGCTGGCCGCCTGGTTCCGCCGACGGGGGCTTGTTCCCGTCTGCCACCCCGAGGCCGCGGCGGCGGTGGGGTCCGCGGCGCATTGCGAAGTCCTGCCCTGCGAGGCCTGGCGGGATAAGGTGGCCTTCGCCATCACCCTGGGGGGCGACGGCACCCTGCTCAAGGCCGCCCGGATCCTGGCCCCCCTGGGGGTCCCCCTGCTGGGGGTCAACCTGGGGCGGCTGGGCTTCCTGTCGGAGGTCGAGGCCGAGCAGGTCTTCGAGGCGCTGCCCGCCTTCCTGGCGGGGTGTTACGTCATCGACCGGCGGGAGATGCTCGACGTGGCCGTGGTCAAGAGTGGCGGCGGAGTGTGCCGGTTCCTGGCGCTGAACGACGTGGTCGTCACGCCCGGTACGGCCACCCGCCTGGGCAGGCTCGCCGTATACGTCGGTGACAGCCACCTCGGCACGTTCCCGGCCGACGGGGTGATCCTGGCCACCCCCACCGGTTCCACGGCCTATTCGCTGGCCGCCGGGGGGCCGGTGCTCAGTCCGGACCTGGATGCGCTGGTGATCACCCCCGTATGCGCCCACACCTTCTACGCCCGCCCGACCGTGATCTCCAAGGCGGAAACGGTCGTTCTGCGTGTCGAGCGGAGCCGGGAGGGGGGCATGGTCACCATGGACGGCCAGGAGCGGTGCCGGCTGACGGGCGACGACGAGGTCCGGGTCCGGGCGGCCCAGGTAAAGGCGTTGCTGATGCGCCGGCCGGGCTGGGATTTCTACGCCATGCTGCGCCGGAAGCTGCGTGGGGATGACGCCTGCCTTTTCCCGCGATCTTGATGTGATGCGAGGTGCCGGCCAAAGGAGGGTGGAGCCGATGACGTTGAAAACCCGCCGGCAGATGCGTATCGTGGAAATCGTCAAGAACGAGCTGGTCGCCACCCAGGAGGACCTGGCGGAGCGGCTTCGCCGCGAAGGAATCAACGTGACCCAGGCCACCGTGTCCCGGGACATCAAGGAACTGCAGCTGGTCAAGGTGCCCACCGGCGACGGGCGCTACCGTTACGCCGTACCCGACGACCGCCAGCCGGGCGCGCACAGCGAGCGGCTGCTGCGCATCCTGCGCGAATGCGTGACCGGCTACGACCATAGCGAGAACATGGTGGTGATCCACACACTGGCCGCCACGGCGCCCAGCGTGGCGGAGGCGGTGGACTCCATCAACGCCGAGGAGGTCATCGGCACCCTGGCCGGCGAACGTACCGTTTTCATCGTCGTCCGCCCCAAGGAGGCGGTGCCCCGCTTTCTCGACCGGCTGGCCCGCCTCTTGAGTTGAATGGACTCGTTGCTTTGGATGCCTGCGCCGGAGGTTTCATGACGAAGGAGGCGAAGTCGCTTTCCGGGAGCCGATCCGTTTGGCGTGGACCATCATACCCGGAGGATGCGGTGGTCCACGCGGCAGGAGCCGCGGAGGAAAGCGCCGAGCATCATGTTGACCGACCTCTTCATCCGTGATTTCGCCCTCATCGAGGAACTGCACCTGTCCTTCGGGCCGGGCTTCAGCGTGCTCACCGGGGAGACGGGGGCCGGCAAGTCGATCATCATCGACGCCCTGCAGATGGCCCTGGGTGGCCGCGCCTCGGCTGACGACGTCCGGACGGGGGCCGGGGAGGCGCGGGTGGAGGCCGTCTTCGACCTCGCGGCCCTGCCGGAAGCGCGCCGGTTGGCCGCCGCAATGGGTCTGGGCGATCCCGACGAGAATACGCTGATCCTGACCAGGGAAATCGGCCGGTCCGGCCGCTCGGCCAGCCGCGTCAACGGCCGCCCGGCGACGTTGTCGGCCATGCGCCAGATCGCCGCGCGTCTCGTGGATCTGCGCGGACAGCACGAGGCCCAGGGCCTGTTCCGGCCGGAGACGCACCGCGACCTGCTGGACGCGGCGGGCGGGCCGGCGCTCCTGGCCCTGCGCGGGCGCGTCGCCGCCCTGGCCGGGGAACGCGCCAGGCTTTCGTGCGAACGTGCGGCCATCCTCGGGGACGAGAAGGAGAGGCTGCGCCGCCTGGACCTGCTCCGGTATCAGGTGGAGGAGATCGACCGGGCCAACCCCCGGCCGGGCGAGGCCGAGGAGCTGGCCGCCCGCCGCCGGGTGCTGGCCAACGCCGAGCGGCTGGCGGGCGCCGCGGCGCGGGCTTACGCCGTCCTCTACGAGGGGCTCTCCGGCCGCCCGGCGGCAGCCGACGAACTCGGGCGGCTGGCGGCCGAGCTGCTGCACCTGGCGGCCGTGGATCCGCGCCTGCAGCCCCTGGGAGAACTCCTGCAGGGGACGGCGCTGCAGGCGGCCGAGGTGGCCCGCGAACTCCGCCGCTACCAGGACGGGCTGGCCTACGAGCCCGGCGAACTGGCGTCGGTGGATGAGCGGCTGGACCTCCTGCGCCGCCTGGCGCGGAAGTACGGGGAGTCGGTCGAGGAGATACTGGCCTTCCGGCGGGAGGCGGCGTCGGAGATCGCCCGGCTGGAGTGCGCCGAGGCCTCGGCCGCCGAGATGGAAGCGCGCCTGGCGGAGTTGGAGGCGTCCCTGGCCGTGATGGCCGCGGATCTGTCGGCGCGGCGGGCCGAGGCGGCGGCGCGGCTGGAGGAGGGGGTGGCGGCGGAGATGGCCGAACTCGGCCTGGAAAAGGCTCATTTCCAGGTATCCCTGCGGCGCCGCCCGGACCCGGACGGCCTGGAGGTCGGCGGTGAGAGGGTGGCCTGCGACGCCGGCGGCGTCGACCAGGTGGAGTTCCTCTTCTCGGCCAACCCCGGCGAGCCCCTGCAGCCGCTGGCCCGGGTGGCGTCGGGCGGCGAGGCGTCGCGCCTGGCCCTGGCCCTCAATACGGTCCTGGCGGGGGCCGGCGGGGTGCCCACACTGGTCTTCGACGAGGTGGACGCCGGCCTGGGCGGCCGGGCGGCCCAAGCGGTGGCGCGCAAGCTGTCCGCCCTCGGGCGTTGCCGCCAGGTGCTCTGCGTCACCCATCTGGCATTGGTGGCCGCCGCCGCCGACGCCCACTACACGGTCGGCAAGGCCGAGGAAGGAGGCCGCACACGGGTGGCGGCCCGGCGGCTGGTCGATGGCGAACGGCCGGCGGAGTTGGCGCGCATGCTGGCCGGGGATGGATCGGGCGAGATTTCCCTGCAGCACGCCCGGGCGATGTTGGCCGGCGCCCGGGCCGGTCCGGCCGAGGTGGCGGCGTTCCCGGCCGCCGGGGAGAGGGCGGCGTCGCCTTGAGCGGTTCGGCCCGGTCCCGGCGGATGCGCATCGTGCTGCCCGGCCGCCTCGGCTTCCTGATCGTGGCGTTCGCCGGCCTGGTTGTCCTGGGCGGCCTCGCGGGGAACCTGGGGGCCGGACGTCCGGTCCTGGCCGGAACGGATTCCGCCACGCCGTTGATCATCGGCCGGGGGGAGCGGGTGGTGGTCTTCGCGCCCCATCCCGACGACGAAACCCTGGCGGCCGGTGGCGTGATACAGGAGGTGCTCAGCCGGGGCGGCGTCGTCCGCATCGTCTTCATGACCAACGGCGACGGCTTCCGCGTGGCGGCTGAAAGAAATTTACGGAAGATCCGCCTGGACCACGGCGATTTCCTGTCCTTTGGCCGCCAAAGGCAGGCGGAGGCCACCCATGCCGCACGGGAACTGGGCCTGGAGCCGCAACAGGTGACCTTCCTCGGCTTCCCCGACCGCGGCCTGGCGCGCCTCTGGACCACCGACTGGGGCGGCGACCGCGCCTACCGCTCCGGATACACCGGCGCCAGCGCCGTGCCGTACAGCCGGGCCTGGCGCCCCGCCGCCCCGTACACCGGGGAAGCGCTGGTCGCGGAGATCCGCGAGATCCTGCGGCGGGAAAAACCCGACCGCGTCTTCGTACCGGCCGCTTTCGACAACCATCCCGACCACTGGGCGACCGGGCTCTTCGTCGCCTACGCCCTGGCGGAGAGTCATGCGGCCGGCGAGGCCTACGCGGAGCGGACGCGGCTCTTCACCTACGTGGTGCACGCCCCCGGTTGGCCCAGACCCCTCGGCCTGGACACCCTCAGGGCCAGCGGCCGGCCCCCTTTCCCCAAGACCGGCGACGGCCCGTGGGTCCGCTTCATCCTCTCGCCGGACCAGCTGGCGGCCAAGCGCCGCGCGATTGGGGCCCACCGCAGCCAGGTGGCGGTCATGTCCCGTTTCCTGTATTCTTTTGCTGTTGCCGAGGAATATTTTCAGGAACTGCGCACACGCACCCTGCCCCGCCTGACTGAGGCCGGCCCGCGACCGGTCCCGGGGGAGGTCGACGTCGGGGCGATGGCCACCCTGGTGGAAGGGGCCGCCGCGGGGGAGGGGCCCAGGAGCCTGGCTGGCGCCGCCGAGGCCGGCCACCTGTTCCTGCAACTGCGCTTGTCCGGGCCGGTGAGCGGGGACGCCACCTTGGTGTTTGACCTCATAGGAGCCGGTGGGGAGGGCGGGGCCGGAAGCCGCGGCGACGCCGTCGTCCCGCTGAAGGCGCGCGGCGGCCGGCGCACGATCTCCGTCGCCGTCGACGTTTCGGCCCGGGACGCCGACGGCCAGGTCCGCGCGGCGCCCCATGGCGCCCGTTGGTCGCTTTCCGGGGAAACCCTGACGCTGGCCGTCCCCCGGCGGAACATCGGCGGCTCGGGCACGGTGTTCATCGGCGTCCGGGCTTACCGGCAGGGGGAAGAGGTCGGCGCCCTGCCATGGGTGTTCGGCGTGCTGGACGGGGTGTGAAGCTTTGACCGACAAGATCCACTTGGGTTTGGAGGAAGAGGTTTTCGTCACCGAGCCCGAGCGACCGTCGCTCCAATCGCTCTTCTATCTGGCGCGCCTGTTGTGGCTGAACCCCCGCTACTACTACCGCCACTCGGCCTCCAACTTCGCCCGCGGCCGGGACGTCGCCCAGGGGTTGATGGGGGGGATCGAGATCTCCACGGGAGTCCACGCCGACCCGGATGAACTGGTGGCCGACCTGGCCGCCCGCCGCCAGGAACTGGCCAGGGTCACGCGGGGCCTGATCGTTCCGGTGGGACACCTCTTCGATGTGGACACGCCCACGAACACCTGCGGCCTCCACGTCCACATCGGGCCGCTGGATGAACCCGGGAGGGTGTACGGCCACCTGGTCCACTTTCTGCCCCTCCTGGCCCTCATGTCGGCCAACTCGCCGTATGCGGGGGGCCGGAAACGCGGGCTCTCATACCGCATGCAGGCCTCCTTCGCCATCGGTCCCCTGCGCCCGGACTGGACCCACCGCTTCCAGGACCTGATCCTCTCGTGCCGCCTGGGCACCCTTGAGCTGCGGGTCTTCGACCCGTTCTGGGACCTGGAACGGATGCGCTGGCTGTTGCGCTGCGTCCAGGCCATCGCCCGGCTGCCTGGTCCCCGGGAGCCGGACCTGGCGCGGTATAACCGCCTGCGGGGACAGGTCGCCCGGACAGGCTATGGCGGTGAACTCCGTGACCTCTACAGGGAACTGTCCGCCGTTTGCCCCGTGCCGGAATATTTATTCACCTGTCCGCCGGCCGTGCAGGTCGAAAAGCTGTACTGTCGCCACGGCCTGGTCGGCGCCTACGCCGCTTTGGACAACGCCTATCGGACCGGCCGCCTGACGCCGCGCGACGCTCCCGCGCCGCCCACTCCCCCGGCGCAAGCCTTCAGGGCCGTGCGGGCGGCGGCCGGCTTCCTGGGGTACTACATGATCAGGTTGCCCTACGTGGTGCTCAAGGCCCGGCAGGAATGGCCCGTGCGTCCGCGATCCGGCGGTATGGTCATGCGGGGTCGGGGCCTGTGAAAACCGCGTGGTTGGTTCTGGGCGGCCTGGCGGCTTTATTGGCGGGCGTTCAACTGTACCTGCGGCGGGTGTGGTTCTTCCGCGACCCGGTGCGCGTCCCCCCGGACGAACCCGGCATCATCGTCGCGCCGGCCGACGGCAAGGTCATCTACATCCGTCCCGTCGAAAAGGGGCTCATCTTCGCCGAGAAGCTGGGGGAGGCCATCCCCCTCGAGGAGATCACCAAGGCACAGTCCGACTGGGGCGGCGAGGGGTGGATCGTCGGCATCTACATGTCGCCGCTGGATGTCCACTTCAACTACGCTCCGGTCGCCGGGCGGGTGGAGCGCATCGCCTACACCGGCGCCCGCGCCAACCTGCCGATGGTCGACCTCTGGGAGTACGTCCGCCTGACCTACCTGCGCAGGGCGGTGGACCTCTTCGGCCACCGCTACCACCTGGTCAACGAGCGCAACACCGTCTTCATCGACGGCGGCGACATCCGGCTGGCGGCCGTGGAGATCGCGGACAAGTTCGTCAACAAGATCGATTGTTATATCCGGCCCGGAGACACGCTGCGGCGAGGGCAAAAGATATCTTTCATCAAGCGGGGTTCCCAGGTGGACCTGGTGATCTTCCGCCGGGACGTCGAGTTCCTCGTGAAGGTCGGCCAGCAGGTTTATGGCGCGCGGACGGCGATCGCCCGGTATCGAACACCAACGGATCGCGGATACGCTGTGGATGACGAAAACCGGCCGGCCGGCGGCTCCGGCGCGGACGGGGGGCGGGAGTCATGAACGGGGAGTCCTTCCTCACCGGCCTTTCCCCCGCCTTGGTGCTCGTGGTCCTCTTCGTGACGCTGGTGATCGAAGGGACGGGGATGCCGTGGGTGCCGTACGAGCCGATCTTCGTCGTCGTCGGCCAACTGGTGGAGGCCCACAGGCTCAGTTCGGCTGCGGCTCTCGTCATCGGGTCCGCCGGCAACCTGCTGGGCAACCTGCTGGGCTACTGGGTCGGCCGGCGGGCCGGGCGCGCCCTGGCCGAGCGCTACGGCCATCGCATCCACCTGGGTCCGAAGGAGATGCGGGCGATGGAAGCCTGGTTCGGCCGCTATGGGGCGGCGACAGCCCTGGTGGGCCGCTTCTTCGGGGTCATCCGCACGCCGGCCATCCTGGGCGCCGGCCTGGCCGGCATGAAGCTCCACTTCTACCTGATCTACAGCGCCATCGGATCCGTGATCTGGACCGCCGTGTGGACTTACGGCGCCCTGGGCCTGGTACGCCTGATCCCCCCCGGATGGCACGCCATGGCCACCTGGGCCGCGCTGCTCGCCGGCTTCACCGTATTCCTGGTGCCGCCGCTGGCCGGCCGCCTCCTCCACCATAGGCAACGCTGTCATGGGGAGCGGGCTCCGCGGGACCATCGGGGAAGGTTCCAGCGCCACGAGCGATGAAAACGGCGAATGCTCGCTGACGACCGCCGGGCAGGGCTCGGCCTGCGGCTCGAAACTATTGACCAGGCGCCTAATCCGTGTCCGGAAAGGCTTGTGCGACAAGGCGTTCCGGGACCGCGCCAAAACCTTATTACCGTCGTGCATATTACCGTCATGCATAAGGGTTGTGCATGAGTCGCGCAAGCCTTGTGCGGCAAGGGCTTGCGGCCCTGGAATATAACTGTGGTCAATAAACCTGTCGCACAGATAGCCTTCCCGTCCATCGCCACCACACCCACTTTGACCAGGCCGGCCGCGGCGCACAGCTTGAGCACCTGCGTGAACAGTTCCCCCAACTCCTGCTCGTGCGCTTGCCGGAAGCGGGCGATGGTGGCATGGTCCGGCACCTGGTTGGCCGCGATCACCCGG
>DYIH01000058.1:7072-8858 GCA_020723785.1 Thermaerobacter marianensis | reverse complement strand
GGCTGGCGGTCCAGGCGACGAACCCCGGCCGCGCCACCTGGCCCCCCTCGGCCTGGATGGTCACCTGCCCCGTCATCCCCTCGCGCAGCAGCCCCGGATTGTCCAAGGACACGCGCACCTCGTAGAACACGCTGGTCTGGCCGGCGATCTCCTGGTCCCCGACGGAGCGCACGCGGCCCTGCACCGCCCCGTCGAAATCGTCCGGTTGGATCACGGCGGCCTGCCCGGGCCGGAGGCGGGCCCGATCCGGCTCCAGGCACCTGGATGACGAACTCCAGCGACCGGCTGTCGGCCAGGGTGGCCAGCGCCGCGCCCTGCTGGACCGTGTCGCCCACGGCCGCCGCCCGAGCAACCTCCAGGCAGCAAAAGCCCCGGGGCGAGCGCTGTCCCCGGGGCCATGGAAGGGGAGGGGTCGAGGTTTTACAACGACGTCGAGGTGCCCGTGGCCGGCGACGTCCGGGACTTCTTGTACCACTTGGTCGCGCAGCCGCCGATCGGCATGTCCATAACGTTCATCCCCTGGAACCACTTCAACATCTGATCGGCCTGTTTCTGAGTCAGGTTGCCGTTCTTCACCGCGTCATCCAGCTTCTGCTTGTGGGCCGCCACCAGGGCGTCCTGCACCTTCCGGCGGTCCACGCCGCGGGCGTCGGCGATCTCGCCGAGGGTCTTGCCGTCCCGCAACTGGGTCAGCAGTTCGTCACGGCTGATGCCCAGAGCGGTCGCGGCCGCATCCAGGCCGGCGCCGTCCATGCCCTTCATCCAGCCGCGGCCGAACGGACCGTGCCCGAACCGACCGTGGCCGAAGCGGCCGAACTTGTGGCCCATGCCCCACGGGCCCGGCCACTCGCCGTTCTCCACCCGCTTCCGCAGGGCGTCGGCCTGGTTCTTGCTGAGGTCGCCGTTCTTCTCGGCCTGGTCGATGACGTCGGTGTTGGCCTGCTTGATGGCCGAATCCAACCTGGGCCGGTCGACGCCCAGGACGGCGGCCAGCCGGTCCAGGAAGGCCTGCCGGTAGTCGGTGCCGGCCGCGGCGGCGCCCTGGTCCGTCTGGGCCAGGGCTGTCCCCAGGACCAGGGTGGCCAGGAGGGCGGCGCCGGCGACGGCGACGAGGGCTTTCATCGTTCTCGACACATCGCTCACCTCCTTCAAGAGGATTCCCTACAAGCTCAATATCGACGGCAAATGGGTAGAGACCATGAACTGAATGTAAACTTTTTGTGACGGCCGCAGCGAACCGACCGCCGAATTGCTACGATAATAATCGAACGGAGGGACCGGACTTGTCGGACGCAACGGGCACCGTCCTGGTGGTCGAAGACGACGCCAACGTGGCCGAACTCCTCCGCCTGTACCTGGCCAAGGCGGGCTACGCCGTCCGGGTCGCCCCCGACGGGTTGGAAGCCGTGCGCCTCTTCCGCGACCAGCGGCCGGACCTGGTCATCCTGGACGTCATGCTGCCCTTCCTCGACGGCTGGGAGGTGTGCCGCGAGATCCGGCGGGAGGCCGACACGCCCATCATCATGCTCACCGCCCGTGGCCAGAGCGGGGAAAAGGTGCTGGGCTTCGAACTGGGGGTCGACGACTACGTCGTCAAGCCCTTCGACCCCCAGGAGCTGATGGCCAGGGTGCGGGCCGTGCTCCGGCGCAGCCGTCCCACCGCGACCAACAACCACGTGGTGCGGCACCCGGGCCTGCGCGTGGACCTGGGCCAGTACCGGGCCGAGGTGGACGGGGCGGCCGTCGACCTGACCCCCAAGGAGCTGGAACTGCTTCACTTCCTGGC
>DYIH01000058.1:6561-7062 GCA_020723785.1 Thermaerobacter marianensis | reverse complement strand
CCGCGAGCAATTGTTGAACAAGGTCTGGGGCTACGACTACCTGGGGGACTCGCGCACCGTCGACGTCCACGTCAAGCGCCTGCGCAAGAAACTGGAGGGGGCGGACCGCCCCTGGCGCATCGCCACCGTCTGGGGCGTGGGCTACAAGTTCGAGGTGCAGGCGGATGTTCCGTAGCCTCTTCGCCCGCCTGGCGGCGACCCACCTGGCCATCGCCCTGGCCAGCGTGCTGGCCCTGGGGCTCCTGCTGGGGAGCCTCCTGCAGTCGTTCATGTTCCGGGAGAAGGAGCGCACGCTGGTCCGCTACGGCCACGAGATAAGCGAAATCATCGGCCTCCCGGACTCCCCGGACAAGAGGCGCCAGGTCGAGGCCCAGATGGCGACCCTGGACCGGCTGATGGGCGCCCGCATCTGGCTCGTCGCCCCGGACGGCACCGTCATCGCCGATTCCATTCCCCGCGGTCCGATGCGCCACACCATCCGCCTCGCCCCGGAGGAGATGC
>DYIH01000058.1:1800-6551 GCA_020723785.1 Thermaerobacter marianensis | reverse complement strand
ATGCAGCGCATCCTGGCCGGGGAAACGGTCATCCGGCGCGGCTTCTTCCAGGGCCGGTTCCGCATGCCGGTGATCTCCGTCGGGCTCCCTCTGCGGTCCGACGGGCAGCGATCCGGGGCCGTCTTCCTGCACGCGCCGGTCTTCGGCGTGCGGTTCGCGCTGGGCCAGATCTATCGCTTGATCGGGGTGGCCGCCCTGGCCGCCGCCGTCCTCGCCCTCGGCCTGAGCCTCTGGCTCTCCCGCCGGCTGTCACGCCCGCTGCACGAGATGAGCGAGGCGGCGCGGGAGCTGGCCCGGGGCCGCTTCGACCGGCGGGTTTCCCCGCCCGCCGGCGACGACGAGATCGCCCGGCTCGCCGCGTCCTTCAACCACATGGCGGCCCGACTGGGCAACCTGGAACGCCTGCGCCGGGAGTTCATCGCCAACGTCTCCCATGAACTGCGCTCGCCCCTGACCTCGATGCGCGGTTTCCTCCAGGGGATCCTGGACGGAACGATCCCCGCCGGCGACCGGGAGCGCTACCTGCGCCTGGCCTTCGACGAGACCCGGCGCCTGTCCCGGCTGGTCAACGACCTGCTGGACCTGGCCGCGCTGGAGGCCGGCGACGTCCGTTTCACGTTCGCCGACGTCGATCCGGCCGAGGCCCTCCGCCGCGTCGCCACCAAGATGGAGCCCCAGGCGTCCGCCAAAGGGCTCTCGCTCACCGTGGACCCGCCTCCCCCCGCCACGGGCCCGGTGCGGGCCGACCCCGACCGACTGGAGCAGGTGCTCATCAACTTGGTGGACAACGCCGTCCGCTTCACGCCGGAGGGAGGCGCCGTCACCCTCTCGGCCCGGCGGCAGGACGGCGCCGTGGAGATCACCGTCCGCGACACCGGCCCCGGCATCCCGCCCGAGGACCTGGACCGCATCTGGGAACGCTTCTACAAGGGCGACCGGGCCCGCACCCGGTCCAAGGGGGGCACGGGCCTGGGCCTGGCCATCGCCCGCGAACTGGTGGAACGCCAGGGGGGAACCATCCGCGCCGAGAGCCAGGTGGGCGCGGGGACGGCCTTCTTCGTCACCCTGCCGGCCGGCGGCGCGCCCGCCTGACGGCCGGCCTCAGAGCCGGTGGGGCCGCCAACCAAAATAGAAGCCAAAAGTGTAGCGGAGTCGGGCGGCCCCACCTTGGCGCGACAGGCTCCATGGTACCTTGGGGCAACCGGCTGGGCCGGCTTTCATCACCGGCGCGAATGCACCGGCAGCCCGGTTGGCGGACGGTACAGCAGGAGACGCGCCGCATTCAGCGTCACCAGCACGGTGGCGCCCATGTCGGCCAGGATGGCCAGCCACAGGGTCAGCCAGCCGGGGACGACGGCGGCCACGGCCACGAGCTTGATGAGCAGGGAAAAGGCGATATTCTGCCGGATCACGCCCAGGGCGGCCCGTGCCAGCCGGACCAGGTAGGGGAGGCGGGAGAGGTCGTCGCCCATGAGGACGACGTCGGCCGTCTCCAGGGCCACATCGGTCCCGCCCCGCCCCATGGCGATGCCCAGGCTGGCGGCGGCCAGGGCCGGGGCGTCGTTGACCCCGTCGCCGACCATGGCCACCGTGCCGTAGCGCTCCCTCAGCTCCCGGACGGCGGCCACCTTGTCCTCGGGCAGGAGTTCGGCACGGAACTCGGCGATGCCGGCCTGGCGCGCCACCGATTCAGCCGTGCGGGCGTTGTCGCCGGTGAGCATGACGGCGTGAGCCACCCCCGCCCGCGCCAGTTCCCGCAGGACGGCCACGCCGTCCGGCCGCAGGGCGTCGGCCACGGCGAAGACGGCGACCAACTCCCTCTCCGTCCCCAGCAGCATGGCCGTCTTGCCCTCCGCTTGGAGGCGGTCGACGATCTCCGCCGCCTGGCCGGTGTCGACGCCCAGCTCGGCGAAAAGGCGCGGGTTGCCTATGTAGTAACGCCTCCCGTCGATGACGGCGCCGGCCCCCTTACCGGGGATGGCCCGGAAATCGGCCACGTCGGGGGGGCTGTAGCATTCGTGTTCGGCCGCTTCCGCCGCCGCCACGATGGCCCGCGCCAGGGGGTGCTCCGAGAACCGCTCCAGCCCGCCGGCCAGGCAGAGAGGGCAGGCGCCGCCGTCGTCGGTCAGCCGGATGACGTCGGTGACGGCCGGCCGCCCCTCCGTCAAGGTGCCCGTCTTGTCGAAGGCCACGGCCCGCAGCCGCCCGGCCGTCTCCAGGTGCATGCCGCCCTTGATGAGCACCCCGTGGCGGGCGGCGCCGCCGATGGCCGAGACCAGGGCCACCGGCGTGGAGACGACCAGGGCGCAGGGGCAGCCGACGACCAGCAGGGCCAGGCCCTCGTACAGCCACCGGTCCCACGGCTGGCCCAGGAAGAGGGGCGGCGCCAGCGCTACGCCCGCCGCCAGGGCGACGATCGCCGGGGTGTACCAGCGGGCGAAGGCGTCGACGAAGCGCTGGACCGGCGCCCGCCGCGACTGGGCATCCTCCACCAGGTGGATGATGCGGGCCAGGGTCGTGTCGGTGCAGGGGCGGGTGGCCTCCACCTCCAGCACGCCTTCCTCGTTCAGGCTGCCGGCGAAGACCTCGTCGCCCGGCCCCTTCTCCACCGGGACCGACTCGCCGGTGATCGGCGCCTGGTTCACCGCCGACGCGCCGCCCACGACGCGCCCGTCCACGGCGATCCGCTCGCCGGGGCGGACGATGACCAAATCGCCCGGCACCACCGCCTCGGCGGGGATCGTCTCCTCCCGCCCGTCCCGCCGCACCCGGGCCAGCTTCGGCGCCAGGTCGACGAGCGCCCGCAGCGCCCCCCGCGCCCGGTCCATGGCGTGGGCCTCCAGCGCCTCGGACGCGTTGTAGAGGAAGGCGACGACGGCGCCCTCCCGCCACTCGCCGATCAGGGCGGCACCGGCCACGGCCACCGTCATCAGGACGTTGAAGGTGATCCGCCCCCGCCGCAGGGCGCGCAGGCCCTTGCGCGCCGTGGGGTAACCGCCGGCGGCGATGGCCAGGGCGTAGAAGGCGACCGCGGCGCCCGGCACGGCCGGGGCCAGCAGGCCGGCCAGCCAGCCGCCCGCCAGCAGCCCGCCGGAGACCAGCATCCGCCGGGCCTCACCGTTCAACACCACCCGGCCCGCCGGCCGGCGCCCGGCCACCACTCCTTCCGGCGCCGCCTCGGTTGCGGTCCCTGGACGGAGCGGCCCCTCCGCCCGGCTCATAGGCGCTCCTCCCTGACATGGTCCAGTGCGTTCCGCAGGATCTCGACCACGTGTTCGTCATCCAAGGCGTAGTAGACGAATTTCCCTTCCCGGCGATAGCGCACCAGCCCCGTCTGGCGCAGGACGCGCAGGTGGTGGGAGGCGGTGGCGATGCTCGTCCCCACGAGTCCGGCCACGTCGCAGACGCACAGTTCTTCCCTGGCCAGAGCATAGGCGATCTTGGCCCGGGTGTCGTCGGCCAGCGCCTTGAACAGCGCCGCGACCCCGCGCGTGGCGTGCACCCCCGGCTTGAGCCGCCTCACCCTCTCGGTGTTGACGCAGACGGCGTCGCACATGTCCCGCTGGACGCTTTCCTTCGATTCAGGGCACTCCGCCGCGGATAGGTTCATGAAAGACCACCTTTATTTAGATATTCGTATTAATGTCATAATGATAGCGTGAGTGATGCCTGTCGTGTAGCCATAGGGGGTGCGGCAGAGCGGCGGCGCGCCCGCAGTCGCTCTCTTTCCCGGCCCAGCGAGAAGCCCCCGCCGGATCACCGGCGGGGGCTTCTCGCGCATCGTCAACCGGCACATCGTTACCGCGTGTTCCGAACCGCGCCCTGGGACGCGTCATGCTTCGCGTTCCGGTAGTCCATGAACCGGGACAGCATCGCCGCCAATTCGGCCCGGGTCAGGGGCCGGTCGGGCCGCACAGTGCCGTCCTCATAACCGGAGATCAACCCGCGGGCGCGCATCCGAGCCATCGATTCCCGCGCCCAATCGGGCACCTTCCTGCCGTCCTTGAACTCCACGTCGATATTGACATCGACCCGCACAGGCGGCAGGGCACGGTCCAGCAGGGTGGCCACCTAGGCCCGGGTCAGGGGTTCGTCGGGGGCAAACCGCCCGCCACCCACGCCCTTCATGAGGCCCTGCTTCATCATCCGCTGGATGGCCTTGGCCGCCTTATGCCGGCGGGAATCGGACGGCACGTCACCCGCAGGTTCGTCCGCCGGATCGACGTTGACTATTCTGTCCAGGAATGCAGCCACGTCACCACGAGTCGCCGGCCGGTCGGCGTCGAAGTTGTCACCGTCCAGGTAACCCTCAAAGACACCGTTGGCGGCCAGCTTGTCGACATGCTCCCGCGACCAGTGCCTGTTCTTGGCCACGTCACGGAAGGCCCTGAGCTTCTGACCGCCGCCGCCGCGGATAACCCGGAACCGCTGCACGTCGTTGTTCACCGAAACAGTGATCACGTTGACGCCTGGAAAAAGCTCGAGGCCTATCTCCTGCGTATTCCCGTCGCCACGGACCAGGTAACCTTTCGATTGCGGCTGAGGCCGGGGTGACGGCGAAGGGTTGCTCTCGCCGGGCTTTCGTTCCGTGGAAGGCCGGGGCAGTAGTGACGGCGACAGACGGCCCCAGGCCGGCCGGCTGATCAGAATATCGACCACGGTGCCGGCCGGCAGGTCAGGGAATGTCACCGGCAGGATCGCGTGGCGCGTGACCCTGTCACAGGCGGGAACCCGCAGGGGCACTCCGCCAA
>DYIH01000058.1:0-1790 GCA_020723785.1 Thermaerobacter marianensis | reverse complement strand
GCTCGCAGGGTTCGGCGTAGACCGCATCGATCACCGCCGGAATCTCCAGCGTGTTCTCCGGCTCCCCGGCCGGCTGAGCGCCGCCGTCGGTCGCGGCCCCCTCGGTCGTCGCGCCGTCCGTCGTCGCAGGCGTGGTACCGCCGGAGGTCGTCACGCCGCCCGTCGCATACACACTATCCGTTGTCGTTCCTGAGCCGCCGTTCTCCTCGGCCAGTGCCGTGCCGCCCAGGGCCAGCAAGCTGACGACGCCGAGGACAACCACCCAACCTTGCCGCTTCATCCGACGTCCTCCTCCTCACCTCAAGAAAGCTCACAGGAACGTATTCGTATCAAAGGACATCTCTTTTTAGCGCCTGAACCAATAAGCGCCGACACACCCCGATTTGGACTTGAAGCAAGGGGCCGCACCTCACCGGGCACAGCCCCCTACGGCACGTGAAAAAGGCCCGTCTGCGGCGTTGCCCCTGGATCGGGAGCGCCTTGCATCCGGGCCTTTTCGACTAATCTATTTACGCTGCGCGGGCCTCACATGTCCATGGGCGGCATGCCGCCGGCCGCCTCCTTCTTCTCCGGGATGTCGGCCACCAGGGACTCGGTGGTCAGCACCATGGCCGCCACGCTGGCCGCGTTCTGCAGGGCGGAGCGGGCCACCTTGGCCGGATCGACGATGCCCTTGGCGAACATGTCGACGAATTCCATGTTGTAGGCGTCGAAGCCCTGGCCGACCGGCGAGGTCTTGAGCTTCTCCACGATGAGGGAGCCCTCCTGCCCGGCGTTGGCCACGATCTGCCGCAGCGGTTCCTCCAGGGCGCGGCGCACGATGTCCACGCCGATATGCTCGTCGCGGGTCTCCGTCTTGACGCCGTCCAGCGCCTTGATGGCGTGGACGTACGTGGAACCGCCGCCGCCGACGATGCCCTCCTCCACCGCGGCGCGCGTCGCCGACAGGGCATCCTCGATGCGATACTTCTTCTCCTTCATCTCCACCTCGGTGGCGGCGCCGACCTTGATGACGGCGACCCCGCCGGCCAGCTTGGCCAGCCGTTCCTGCAGCTTCTCGCGGTCAAAGTCCGAGGTCGTCTCCTCGATCTGCTTCTTGATCACCTGGATGCGGGCCTTGATCTTGTCCTCGGAACCCTTGCCATCGACGATGGTCGTGTCGTCCTTGGTGACCACGACGCGCCCGGCCCGGCCGAGCATCTCCACCGTGACGTTCTCGAACTTGATGCCCAGGTCTTCGCTGATGAACGTGCCGCCGGTGAGGATGGCGATGTCCTCCAGCATGGCCTTGCGCCGGTCGCCGAAGCCGGGGGCCTTGACGGCGCAGGCCGCCAGGGTGCCGCGGATGCGGTTGACGACCAGCGTGGCCAGCGCCTCGCCCTCGACGTCCTCGGCGATCACCAGGAGCGGCTTGCCCCGCTGCACGATCTTCTCCAGCACGGGCAGCAGGTCGGCCACGGCGCTGATCTTCTTGTCGGTGATGAAGATATAGGGCTCGTCGAGGACGGCCTCCATGGTTTCAGGGTTGGTGACGAAGTAGGGGGACAGGTAACCGCGATCGAACTGCATGCCGTCGACGGTCTCCACGACGGTCTCCATCGTCTTGGACTCCTCGACGGTGATGACACCCTCCTTGCCGACCTTGTCCATGGCGTCGGCGATCATGGCGCCGATCTCCCGGTCGTTGGCCGAGATGGTGGCCACCTCGCGAATCTGGTCCTTGGTCTCCACCGGTTTGGACATCTTCTTGATCTCATCGACGACCGCCGTCACGGCCTTCTCGATGCCGC
>DYIH01000057.1 GCA_020723785.1 Thermaerobacter marianensis | reverse complement strand
ACACCCGGAGGCCGGAACCGTATTCGAACCTTTCGTGATGGAGGATCCTTCGTTGTTGCCGGCGTGGGAGACCGGGTTCGCGCCGCTCCTGGCGCCGGGGCCGGCGTCGCTCCCGCAGCCGGGGTTCGCGCCGGGCGCCCGGATGTCGCCAAAGAGGGAGCCCGAAATGGCTGTCGGGCTTCGGGAGCCATTGCGCCGCCGGCTGTCGGCCCGGCAGTCCCTTTCCGGGGACCAGTGGTATCCGGGACGCCCTCCCCGCCTGACGCGCGCCGGGAGTTGGTGCTAACGCCGCCGGATTTCCTCGTGCCCGCTCCAGCCCCTATAATGGGAGGCGAATCGCCGGAGGGAGGGAGCCGCGTGGCGGAGTCCGGCTTTTTGTCGCCTGGCCGGGAGATCGATTTGGACATCACCGGCCTGGCCGCCGAGGGGGACGGGGTGGGGCGGTACGAGAACTTCGCCGTCTTCGTGCCCCTGGCCGTCCCCGGGGACCGGCTGCGGGTGCGGGTGACCGAGGTCAGGCCCCGCTTCGCCCGGGGGGAGATCACCGGGGTTCTGGCCGCGGCGCCCGGCCGGGTGGCGCCCCGGTGCCCGGTGGCGGCTGACTGCGGCGGCTGCGCCTGGCAGCAGGTCGGCTACGCCGAGCAGTTGGCGTGGAAGCGGCGGGTGGTCGCCGACGCCATCGAGCGCGTGGGTGGACTACGGGGTGTTCCGGTGGCGCCCACCCTCGGCATGGACGAGCCCTGGCACTACCGCAACAAGGCGGCTCTGCCCTTCGGCCGGCGGGAGGAGGGCGGGCTCGCGGTCGGCTTCTACCGCCGGGGCAGCCACGCCATCGTCGATCTCCCCGGCGAATGCGTCGTCCAGCACCCGGTGATCAACCGCGTCATCGCCGCCGTTCGTGAGGAGGCGGCGGCCCGCGGCCTGGAGCCCTACGACGAGGCGGCGGGGACGGGCCTCCTCCGCCACCTGGTGGTGCGGGTGGGCGTGCGCACCGGCGAGGCCCTGGCCGTGCTCGTGGTCAACGGCCCGGCCCTGCCCGACGAGCGCGATCTGGGCGCCGCCCTCATGATGCGGGTGCCGGAACTGGCCGGCGTGGCGAAGAACATCAACACCGCCCGTACCAACGTCATCCTCGGCCCGGAGACGGTCACCCTGGCCGGACGGAACCACCTCGTCGAGGTCCTGGGCGGCCTGCGATTCAAGGTATCACCCCGGTCCTTCTTCCAAGTAAACACGGTCCAGGCCGAACGCCTCTTCGACCTGGCCATGAAGTCCGCTGGCCTGATGGGGGAGGAGCGGGTTGTGGACGCCTACTGCGGCACCGGCGCCCTGGCCCTGCTGGCGGCCCGGCGGGCGCGCCGGGTGTGGGGCATAGAGGTGGTGGGCGAGGCGGTGGCCGACGCCCGTGAGAACGCCCGCCTGAATGGCATCGAAAACGCCAGGTTCGTCGTGGGGCTGGTAGAGGACCTGCTCAACGGCATCCGGGACGGCGGGCACGGTCCGGACGTCGTCTTCCTGGACCCGCCTCGGAAGGGCTGCGACCCCGCCGTCCTGGCCGCCTGCCTCGACCTGGCGCCGCGGCGCATCGTTTATGTCTCCTGCAACCCGGCCACCCTGGCCCGGGACCTGGCCGTGTTGGGCGGCCTGCGGGATGGCGGTGCGGGGGCGGGTGGCGTGGGAGCGGGCAGCGTGGGCCGGCGCTGGCGCCGCCGTGGCGGGGCGGGGGCGCGTTACCGGGTGGTGGCCGTCCAGCCGGTGGACATGTTCCCCCACACCGCGCACGTGGAGTGCGTGGCGCTCTTGGAAAGGCATTTGTGAACCCATCCCGGCGTTTGGAATAGAAAGTGCCCGGGCTGGCGCCCGGGCAAGTGATCCCCAGGTAAGGCGGCGGCTAGCGCTGTGCCGGCTGTTGAACCGGCTGCTGCTGGGCCTGCTGGTACACCTTGTACGTGGGCTCCTGGGCCTCCACCTGATTGGCACGATTCTTCAATGGTTGGAGCACCTGGGTTTCCACGGTCTGGGCCAGCTGGCTATACAGCGCCTTGGCCTTCTGGTCGTTGGTATCCAGGGCGAAGGACTTCAGGCTCGCCGCCGCCGACTCCAACTGCGAGAGACATACATGGATCTTCTGCCCAACGGTCATGGAATATTCTGCCTCCTTCGCAGCATGTCGCCCCTGGGGGCGTTCTTAGACTGTCCGGCCGCTGTACTTCTGATGCGGCGGCATTTCTGTATATAATTCCCCTGCAACATTATGCCTTGATCGCGAAAATCATGCGGCGCAGCTCGAGCGATAAGGGCTGCGCCCGTCGCCGCGGAGACGTCGCACTTCACCGGATGCGGCACATCATCGCTTTCACCGGGGGGCTGGCCTGTGTGACCGATTTGATTGATATCAAAGACCGTTTGATCGCATTTGCCCGCGGCTTGGGTATCGAGGCCGTCGGCGTGACCGCCGCCGCGCCCTTCGACGCCGAGGAAGAGCACCTGCGGCGGCTTGTGGAAACCGGCCTGGAGTGCCCGTTTGCGGCGGGCGGCCCCCTCGAGCGTTGCCGGCCGGAGTCGCTTCTGCCTGGCGCCCGCTCCATCATCTGCGCCGCCGTGCCATACCTGCGGCCGTTCCCGCGCCCCGATGCCGCCGACCGCCGGCGGGTGGCGCCCGGGTGGCGCGGGGAGGTGTCGCGCTACGCCTGGGGGCCGGACTACCACCGGGTGGTCCGGGAGAAGCTGGAGCGCCTCGCGGCCTTCCTGGACGAGGCGGCCCCCGGGACGGCGCACCGCGTGATGGTGGATACCACCCCCCTCCTGGAACGTGCGGCCGCCCGCCGGGCCGGCCTGGGGCGGATCGGCAAGAACTGCTGCCTGATCACGCCCGGATACGGGTCGTGGGTCTTCCTGGGCGAGGTCGTCACCACCCTGGACCTGCCGCCCGATCCACCTTTGCCCGACCCGGACCCCTGCGGCGACTGCGATCTCTGCCTGCGCGCCTGCCCCACCGGCGCCCTGACCGCCCCCGGCGTCCTCGACCACCGCTGCTGCCTGGCCTATCTCACCCAGGCCGGGGAGCCCATTCCCCGTGAAGTGCGCCCGGCACTTGGCCGGCGGGTCTGGGGCTGCGACACGTGTCAGGCGGTTTGCCCTCACAACCGGCGCCTCGCCGGACCGCCGGGCGCCGTTGATCCGGTGGACCTGGACCAGGCGCCGCCGCCCCTCCTGTCCCTGCTGGCCATGACCAGGGCCCGCTTCCTGGCGACCTTCGGGACGACGGCGGCGGCTTGGCGCGGCCCACGCCCCCTCCGGCGGAACGCCCTCGTGGCCCTCGGCAACACCGGCCGGCGCGAGGCGGTCCCGGTTCTGGCGGCGGCCCTGGCCGGCCCGCGCGCCGACCTGCGCCTGCACGCCGCCTGGGCCCTGGGCCGCATCGGCGGCGGCGAGGCCAGGGCCGCCCTGCGCTCGGCCCTGGCCCGGGAAACCGACGCCGCGGTCCGGGAGGAGATCCGCCTTGCGCTGCGCGGCGGCGATGACCGGCGGTGGAGCGCCGGGATAGCCCGAAAGTGTTGCAAAAATGGTCCCAAAGATTGACTCAACCACGCGAGGCTGCCTGACGATATGTCATGAAGGGATAAGATCCCTACAGGTTTCTGCCAAGGTGGTTGACGTGTCGGATTCGGCGTTGATGATGGCGGCGGAAGGCTGGTCCGAAGTGCGCGGCGGCCTCCTGTGGAAGTGGGGAGCCTTGTTCGCCGCCCTGGCGTTCATGGCCTTCCACGCACGGGAGGGAGGGCTCTTCCATGACGCCTGGGTGCTGCCGGTGCTCCTGGCCTGGTTCGCCTGTTCCGTGGTCTACACCAGCCTTCTCATGGGGCGGATGCGGGCCGGCGTGACGGTCCCCGGTAGACTGTTGACCATCGCCTCGTACCTTTCCTTCGCCGTCGACCTGGCTGCCGTAAGCTACCTGATCTACAACCGCGGTGCCCACAGCGGCTACGCGGTCCTTTATCCGCTGGTCATCATCAGCTTTTCCACCCTGTGCCCCAGCCGCAGGTGCTTCTATGCCGCCGGCGCGACCGCCCTGGCCAGCTACGGCGCGGTCGGCTATCTGACCCGGGGCGTCAGGTTCCTTGGTGAAGAGATGTTCTGGACGCACGTGGCCTTCGTGGCCGCCTTCCTCTTCAGCAGCCACCGCTTCCACGAACTGATGCAGCGGCATACGCGGCTGGCCCAGATCAAAAACGAGCTGGAGGCCTCTACACAGGAGCTCTCGGCGACCAACGAGCTGCTCAGCGAACTCTCCTTCAGGGACGCCCTAACCGGCCTGTACAACCACCGCTTCTTCTATCACCGGCTGACCGAGGAGGTCAAGCGGGCCGAGATCACCGGCCAGCCCCTGGCCCTGCTGATGCTGGACATCGACTTTTTCAAGCTGTATAACGACACCCACGGCCACGTGCGGGGGGACGAGGTGCTCAAGGAAGTGGCCCGGCTGATCCGCGAGCAGTGCCGGGAGACGGACCTGGTCTGCCGCTACGGCGGCGAGGAATTCGCCGTCATCCTGCCCGGGACGGGCGCGGAGGCGGCGGCCGCCGTCGGCGACCGGATCCGCAGGGCGGTGGCGGAGCACCCCTTCCCGGGCCGGGAAACCCAGCCGGGCCGCCGGCTGACCGTCTCACTCGGGGCCGCCGTGTACCCGACGGACGCCTCCAGCGTGGGCGACCTCGTCGACCGGGCCGACCAGGCTCTGTACCGGGCCAAGCACAGGGGCAGGAACACGGTCCAGCGCTTTTTTTGCCTCGGTGGCCAGGAGGTGGAGCAGGCCGAAGCCGGGCAGATGCTGGACGCGGAGTTGCGCCAGACGGTCCAGAGCCTGCTGGCTGTCGTCAACGCCCGCGACCGCTATACATACGGCCACGCCGAACGGACGGCCGAATACGCCGGCGCCCTGGCGTCGCGCCTCGGGCTGGACCCGGCCGAAGCGCGCTTGGTCCGGTACGCGGGCTGGGTCCACGACCTGGGGCTGATCGAGGTGTCCGGGAACCTGCTGACCAAGCAGGGCCCTCTGAGCGAGTCGGAGAAGGCCGCCCTGCGCCAGCATACCCTGTTCGGCGTGAGCCTGATCGAACCCCTGTTCAACGTGGAGGCGCTGGCGGCCATGGTCCGCCACCACCACGAGCGCTGGGACGGGGGTGGCTACCCGGATGGCCTGGCCGGAGAGGCCATCCCCCTGGGCGCCCGCGTCATCGCCGTGGCCGAGAGCTTCGACGCCATGCTCCAGGCGCGGCCCTACCGGCCGGCCATGACCCCCGAGGAGGCCGTGGCCGAGCTGCGGCGTGGCGCCGGAACCCAGTTCGACCCGCGGGTGGTGGAGACCTTCATCGCCATGTTGGAGGAGATGTCGGCCAACCGCTCTTCCTGCCCCCTGCCCTGGGCCGCGTCCGGGTTGCGCTAGGAGCGCGTTGCGAAATCCCGATATCGACGACGCTGGTGGCGGCCACTGCGGGCGCGCCTATTTCACGACGAGGGTTCCGGTAAGCCCCCGGTCCTCGAAGTCCTCCAGGATGTCGGCGACGCGGTACGTGCCGAATTCAAGGGCCACGAAGACCACCGTGTTCCGCGACCGGGGCGGCACGTAAACGACCAGGTCGCCGGCCGGCAAGGCGTCCGGATCGTGGAGGTGGGTGCGGGGCCCTTCGTAGGGGAAGTTCCTGACGGCCAACGAGTGGGTCACGCGATCCTGGTTGATCACCGTCAGCCGGACGGGAGACCGCCGCGGTATGGCCAGGGTGGAAGGCTGGTAGCGCATGTCACTGATGGTGACCACCACGGACACCGGTTTGCGCGCCTCCGCCGAGGTGACCGTCAGGAAGCCGGCGATCAACACGATCACCAGGATGGCCGCCGCCTCCACCCAGACGTTGTTACGGAGAGAGCGGACCAGCCTGCGGGGTTCCGCCGCGGCCCGCGCGAGCCGCAGGCGGACGTTGTAGCGGTTGTCCATCGCCGCTGCCAGGACCACGGCGAGGAAGACGTGCTTCCACAACAACTCCCGGCCGTACCTGGTTTCGAACAGCGCGGGCAGCCCCCAGAGGTACTGGGTGGCCATGTACAGCCCGGTGGCCACGATCAGGGCAACGGCGGCCAGCCCCAGGATGGTGAACCGACGGACAAGGACCCGGGCTGCGGGCAGGCCGTTTTCTTCGGCCAGCGCCCGCCACGGGAGGAAGGCGAAGGCCCAGATACCGCCACCCCAGACGGATGCGGTCAGGAAGTGCGCCAGATCGACGAGGGCGGCGGCAGCCTTGGACTGGGCCACGGTGGCCGCGTGGCCGCTGAGGCTGAACGTGGCGAAAAGGCCGGCGGCGGCCACGCCGCCCAACAGGCGCATCATGGTGCGCCCCCCGCCGTTCCCCGGAAGGGAGGGCCGACTGATGCGCCGCCCCGCCAGCCAGAGCCCCGCGGCCAGCAGGATACGCACCGCGACGATGGGGCCCCGTTCGGTGTGGAGCAGGACCGCCGCCAGTTTGGACAGGGCGGCGGCCGACAATACGGAAGACTGTGCCAGGTCGGCGGCGATCAGGAGGAGGTTCAGGGAGGCCGGGATCGTTACCAGGATGAAACCGAGGTCGGCCCCGGCACGCACCCGGCGCGCCAGGTGAGCATCCCACGCCGCCCGCTTTTCCTCCGGAGCGGCCGCCAGGGCGGGCCGCCAGATCAGCTCCAGGAAAACGGGCCCCCCTGCCAGCAGCAAAGCGCCGGTGATCTGGAGTGCTTTCAGCACCGCTTTACCCCTGTTTCCTGGGCCGCGTCAACACGCCGTACAGGACGCTGCCGATCACGACCAGCGCCGCCAGGATACTGCCCCAGAGTGCGATCGGTCTGAAGTACCTCTGCCGGGAGGCCGCCGGCGGTGGGGCGTCCCGATCCGGCCGTTTCACGAGGGCGGGGGCCGGCGCGTCCTCAAGCGCATTGCCGGCATTGTCCCGGGGCGCGTTGACGGTGAATTGCAGCGTTTCCTCCGTAACATGGCCGTCGCGGCCCAGGGTTTTCGTCTTGACGGTATATTTCCCGCCGGACAGGGGGGGCAGCTTCAGTATCAGCGTGCGGTTTCCCTCGACTGTCTGCCGGATTCCCGGCACCGTCCGGCCCTGGGCATCGACCAGCGTGAGCGTCGTCACCCGGGGCTCGAGCGGCTCCGTATAGGTCAGGCGCACCTCGGCGGGGGGGACGTCAAGGGTGGCCCCGTCCCTGGGGACGGAACTTTCGATGTACGAATGGGCTTGCGCCAAGGCGGTGAAAAGCAGGATGGCGATGATGGCCGGCGGGAGCGCCCTCGCCATTCTCCTGCACACGGTTACCGCCACGCTGATCCCTCCTCGTGTCCTGATACATCCGGGATCGCCTCGAACGACTCCTGCAGTTTACGCCCCGGAAATCGAAGCGTTATTATTTGATATTGATTATAATCAATGCCTCCTTCGATGTCAGGCGCTCCTCCACGGTGCCGCCATACGTTTCGGCGATGAAGCGCACCGGCGCCATGGGCCGCTTCGTTCGCAGGTCGATATAAAGGGCCGGCGCGCCCAACTGAACGGTCCGGCCGTCGACGTGGCAGTCGTTCTGGTTGGTATGCAGGTGGATGAATTTCCGCGTACTCTGCAGCGTGACCCCGCGCTCCGGCTTGTCCGGGAAAAAGACCGCCCGCAACCCGAGGGCTTCAGACAGTGGGATGGCATCTGCGTAAACACGGTCGTAGCGGATCTCCCCCCGGAGGGGCAGCGTGCGGCCGTTGACTCGGATGGCCACGCTGCGGGCGTCGGCCTCGCTCCTGTGTACGGTCCGGATCAAGGCCAGGCCCAGAAGGATGACTACGGCCAGGACGGCAAGTTTCCGCACCGCTACCCCTCCCAGGTGCGCTCAGGGTTCGCGGACGACCACTTCGACCGTCTGCGTCCCGCCTTTCTCGAACTGCAGAATCAGCGGGAACTTGTCTCCGGCGGCCAGGTCCCGCTTCAGGTCAACGAGCATGACGTGCAGCCCGCCGGGCTTGAAAGCCACAGTTCCGCCGGATGGGAGCGGAACCGACTTGACCGGGCGCATGGTCACGCCGTCGCCCTTGGCCACGGTTTCGTGGAATTCGGCCTTGTCGGCCACGTCGGCGCCGGCTCCCACCAAGGTGTCGGCCACCTTGCCGTCGTTGCGCAGGACGAAGTAGGCCGCGCTGGTTGTGCCCATGCCGGGCATGGCCTTGGCCGGGCGGGCCCAGGCGTCTTCGACGGCAATACCCCCGGTGGCCGGGGGGCCGGGTTCGGTCCGGGACGTGCCGCCGCAGCCGGCCAGAATCAGAGCCAGGGACGCGGCGCCCAGCAGGAGGGCCGGTGGCCGCAGGGTTACAACTCGTCTTCCGTGCTGTGATATCATGGTCAACCTCCTCGCATCCTCCTTCGCAGATCGGTGGCCATGTCCTTGGCCGGGGTGCCGAAGGCATAGTTCGCCAGCAGCCGGCCCTGCGGGTCGATCAGGTATGTTGAGGCGCTGTGGGCAACCCAGTAGCCGGCGCCCTCTTGCGGCGCTTCCTCGCGCTGCACGGCGACGCTATAGTCCCGCCAGATGGATTCCAGGTTCTCCCTGGGACCGGTCAGCCCGATGAACGGTTCATCCCCCTTGCTGTCGAAATAGGCGGCCAAGCGCTCCGGGGTGTCACGTTCGGGGTCAACGGTCACCATTGCCACCCTCACCCTGCCGGCGCCTGGACCCAGCATGTCGAGGGCGCGGCGCAGGTTGCTGAGCGTCGTCGGGCAGGCGTCGGGGCACGCGGTGTAGCCGAAGAAGAGCAGGACGAACCGGCCGCGTTGTTCCGAAAGGCGGAAGGGCCTGCCCCGCTGGTCGGTCAACGTAAAATCGGGCGCCGGCAGGGG
>DYIH01000056.1 GCA_020723785.1 Thermaerobacter marianensis | reverse complement strand
GCGAATGGCGATCGGGCACGGGGGAATGGCGGTTTGGACGGCTCGCGTGAAACCGGGGGAAGGAGCTGCTCATTGCTCCGGCAAATACCGGCGGTGCACCGTCTGCTGGAGGCGCCGGGCATCCCCGCCCTGCGGGAACGGGTGGGGCACGCGGTGGTCAAGGAGTCGGCGGAGGAGATGCTGGCCAGCCTCCGTGACGAAATCCGCGCCACCGCTGCCGCTGACGGCGCCGCCACCCGCGACGGCCGACCTCTTCCCGACCTGAGCCTGGAGGCGCTGGCCCGCCGGCTGGAGGAGGCGGTGGCCCGTCGGCTGGCCCCGCGCCTGCGTCCTGTGATCAACGCCACCGGCGTCGTCCTGCACACCAACCTGGGGCGCGCTCCCCTGAGCGCGGCGGCCATCCGCGCCATGGTGGAAGTCGCCGGGCGGTACAGCAACCTGGAGATGGATCTGGCCACCGGGGAACGCGGTTCCCGCCACAGCCTGGTGGACGATCTCCTCCGCAAGCTCACCGGAGCCGAGGCGGCCATGGTGGTCAACAACAACGCCGCCGCTGTCCTGCTGGCCCTATCGGCCCTGGCCGCCGGCCGGCAGGTGATCGTCTCCCGCGGCGAGCTGGTGGAGATCGGCGGTTCGTTCCGCATCCCCGAGGTTATGGCCCAGAGCGGCGCCGGCCTGGTGGAGGTCGGGACCACCAACAAGACCCGCGCCGCCGACTACCGGCGCGCCGTCGGCCCCGATACCGCTCTCTTCCTCAAAGTCCACACCAGCAACTATCGCATAATCGGCTTCACCGAAGAGGTGCCCTTGACCGAACTGGTTGCCATGGGACGCGAACTCGGTCTGCCCGTCATGTACGACCTGGGGAGCGGTGTCCTGGCCGGCCGGTTCGCCGCGGGCCTGGGCGACGAACCGAACGTCCGGGAGGCCGTCGCCGCCGGCGCCGATCTGGTTACCTTCAGCGGGGATAAGCTGCTGGGCGGCCCCCAGGCGGGGATCATCGCCGGCCGCGGCGACCTGGTCGAACTCTGCCGCCGCCATCCCCTGGCGCGCGCCCTGCGGATCGACAAGCTGACCCTGGCCGCCCTCGAGGCCACCCTCAAGCTCTACCTGGACGGTGCCCTGGCCCTCCGGGAAGTACCGGTGCTCCGCATGCTCGCGACCCCGCCGGAGGAACTGGCGCGGCGGGCGGAGCACCTGGCCGCCGTCCTGCGCCGGCGGTTGGGCGGCCGGGCCCGGGTAACCTGCCAACCCGGCGCGTCCCGATCGGGCGGGGGCAGCCTGCCCGGGCTGGACCTGCCGACGACGCTGGTCTCGGTGGAACCGCAAGGGCTGTCGGTGGACCTGTTGGCCGGTGCTCTACGCCTCGGCGACCCGCCGGTGCTGGCTCGCATCGCCGGCGACCACCTCCTTCTGGACCCGCGCACCCTGCTGCCGGGGGAGGATGAGGCGGTGGCGGAGGCGGTGGTCCGTGCCTTCGACCCCCAAGGGCATTCTGCCCGGGGATAGATTTGGCTCACGCCCGCCGCGCCGTCACGGCACGGTTCCGGAGCAAGGTCCGGCTGTGGATGTGCGCCCCGCGATCCTAAACCCGTCATGCCGCTGTACCCGCTTGAATACCCATTCCGTGAGCGATCTTGCGGAGAGGGTGAGCCCATGGCGGCCTGGCTCAGGGGCAAGCGGCTCCCGCGGTGGTTGGCGGTTGCGCTCGGAGCGGTGCTGGTGGTGGTGCTGCTGATGGCGACGACGCGTCCCGCCGCGCGGGAAACCGGACAGCCCGCAGTCGATGCCGTGGCGGAGGAAGACGTGTACGCCGTCCTGGCCCAGGCCGCGCCGGTCACGGCCCCGGGGGCGCCGGAGGTCGGATCTCCGTCCGCCGTTCTCATCGACGCCGCCTCCGGCCAGATCCTCTTCGCCAAGAACCCTCATGAGCGCCGGGCTCCGGCGAGCGTTACCAAGATCATGACCATGGACATGATCATGGATGCCGTGACCCAGGGACGCGCTTCCCTCAAAGACCGGGTGGCGGTCAGCGAACGGGCCTTCGACCAGGACCCGGAGAGCACGACCATGTTCCTGGAGGCGGGGGAGACGGTGCCGCTGGAGGACATCCTATGGGGGATCGCGGTGGCCTCGGCCAACGACGGCAGCGTGGCCGCCGCCGAACACCTGGGCGGCAGCCTGGAGCGGTTCGTCGAGATGATGAACGAGACGGCCCGGCGCCTGGGGATGAAGGACACCCATTGGTCGAATCCTTCGGGACTGCCGGGCAAGGGACCCCACTACGCCAGCGCCTATGACCTGGCCCTCCTGTCGCGGCACCTGGTCAACCGCCACCCTGAGCTGTTGAAATACACGGCCACCTGGGAGTACTGGCTGACCAAGGGCGGGAAGCGCTTCTGGCTGACCAATTTCAACCGCGGCCTGGTGGAATACCCGGGAATGGACGGGTTGAAGACCGGCTTCACCGGAGAGGCCGGCTACTGCCTGGCGGCCACGGCCAAGCGCGGCGACCGGCGACTCGTCGCCGTCGTGCTCGGGGCCGCCAGCACCAAGGAGCGCAACGAAGACGTCTACAACCTGATGGACTGGGGCTTTGCCGCCTTCGACACCCTGCACCTGGCCCGCTCGTCGGAGGCGGTCGGCAAGGTTCGCGTCCTCGAGGGGCGGACCCGTGAGGTGGAGGCCGTGCCGGCTGAGGACGTGGCCATCACGGTGGTCCGGGGCCAGGACGCCAGGCCCACCCGCAGCGTCCAATTCCCGGAGTCGGTGGTGGCGCCGGTCGTTAAGGGCCAGATGCTCGGAAAGATCCAGGTCCGGCAGGGTGGCCGGCTGGTGCGCGAGGTCCCGTTGCTGGCCGCCCGGCACGTGCCCAAGGCGCCGCCCTGGCAGCTCTTTGCCTGGTATTGGCGCGCGTTCTGGCAACCCCGCGCGTTTTGATGAGGTCGGTGCCTTCCTTCGCGTTCCCTCAGATGGCCGTTGCCCCTGGCAGGAAACCCCAACAGCGCGGCGAATACTGTCTTCGAATGGTCCGGTGACCGGAAGGAGGTTCGCCGCATGCTGGTGCAGGAGGTGTTCTCGGCCGGCCACGTCATCCTGCGGCTGGAAGGGGAACTGGATCTGGGCACGGCCGAGACCTTTCGCCGGGCGGCCGAGGAGGCCCTGGAACGCCACGGCAGCTACCGTCTCGTGCTCAATCTGGCAGGGGTTTCTTTCATCGACAGCTCGGGGCTGGGGGCGATCCTTGGCAGGTACAGGCGTATCGCTCAGCGCCAGGGGCGGATGGCCCTTGTCGCTCCGCCCGAGAACGTCAGGGCCATGCTCGAACTCTCCGGTGTCTTCAAGGTGATCCCCATCTACGACTCGGAACAGAAGGCCCTGGCGGGCTGATCTCGGGGTCCTGAGCCGGGCGTTGGCGGTTCTTGGTAACGGTGAGTCTGGGGATCCCCGCCCGATCCTCCGGGCCGGCGGTATCTATTAGGGGGCGAGGCCGGTGCCGGTGCAGACGGCGCAAAACGAGATGCGGCTGGAAATCCTGAGCCGCCCGGAAAACGTTGGTCTGGTCCGGGTGGCGGTGGCCGCTTTCGCGAGTCAGCTGGAGTTTACCCTGGGTGAGATCGAGGAGATCAAGGTGGCGGTTTCCGAGGCCGTCTCCAACAGCATCCTCCACGCGTACGACGGGCCGGGGCGCATCGGCGTCACCGGCCGGATCGACGGGCAGGCGTTGGAAATCACGGTCGAGGACTGGGGGAAGGGCATCCCGGATGTGGAGGAGGCGCGGCAGCCGGCTTTCTCCACCGACCCCGAGCGCATGGGTTTGGGTTTCGTATTCATGGAATCCTTCATGGACGATTTGGAGGTCACGTCCCAGCCGGGCAAGGGCACCGTCGTACACATGCGCAAGGTCTGCCGGGCTCCCGCCGTCCAGTGAACGCGGAAGGGACGGGAACGGGCGCCGTCCGGGATGGGGAGGGCGCGTTGCCGGACCTCTGGGCGCGGGTTCGCGCCGGTGACGCGGCGGCTCGCGAGCAGGCCATCGAAGCCAACCTGGGCCTGGTGCGTCATGTGGTGCGGCGCTTCGCCGCCCCGGGGTTTGACGTCGACGATCTCTTTCAACTGGGTTGCCTGGGCTTGGTCAAAGCCGTCGACCGTTTCGATCCCGGCCTGGGTGTCCGTTTCTCCACCTATGCGGTGCCGCTGATCCTGGGGGAAGTCCGCGGTTTCCTGCGTGATGACGGCCCCCTGAGGGTGAGCCGCGAGGTCAAGCGGGTGGCGCGACGGATCCGGCAGAAGGAGGACGAGCTTTCAGCCGTCCTCGGGCGCGCCCCATCCCTGGCCGAACTGGCCGCTGCCCTGGACATGGACAGGGCCGAACTGGCCGCCGCCCTGGAATCCTCGGCCGGCCTCGTGTCGCTCCACCAGCCCGCGGTGTCCGGCGAACCGGACGGGCCGACGCTGGAGGAGTGCGTCGCCGGCCCAGAAGCGGCAGGCTGGGACGACGCCGTTGCCCTGCGGACCGGATTGGCCCGCCTGGAGCCGCGCCTGCGACGGATTGTCGAACTGCGCTTCTACGGGGACTGCACCCAGCAGGAGATCGCGCGCTTGTTGGGCATTTCACAGGTTCAGGTATCGCGCCTGGAGAAAAAGGCTCTGACCACCTTGCGCGCCTTTCTGGAATAGTCTCTTCTCATACGGAAAACAATAGGTCTGGTTATCGCCGCCCGGAGGTGAACGCCGATGCGGACCGGGCAGCTCAGCGGGGCGCTCCTTGTACTCGCCGCGCTCCTTGCGGCCGCCGCCCTTTGGTGGTCCTTCAGCGCCTCACGGGAGCGGCGGCCCCCGGACAAGGCCGAACTGGTGCAGGCCGGAGGCGGGGGAGCGCAACCGATCTTGTTCGATCATCATGTCGCGCGTTGAGGCCGGATCGTGGCAACCCCGGATCATGGCAACCAAGGCCCGGATGAGTGGTGCCCGGGGTGTTGTCGCGCGACGATAGGGAGGGGTCGTTCTTGGCCACCGTTGTCAAAGTGCTGGAACTGGTCGGCGAATCCACGAACAACTGGGAGGACGCCGTGCGGAGCGCCGTCCAGGAAGCGGCGAGGACGGTGCGGAACATCACGGGCGTAGAGGTCTGCAACATGACGGCCAACGTGCAGAACGGTCAGATCGTGGAATATAAGGCCAACGTCAAGGTGGCCTTTGCCGTCGATCCCAATCGCCAGGCATAGCCAACGGGGACCGCCGCCATGAAGGCGACCATGCAGCAGGAACAGGAGTTCAAGAAGCTGCAGCGGAAGCACCTGCCGTCCCGGCCGGTGTTGCGCAACGCCCTGCTGGCCTTCCTGGTGGGCGGCGCGATTTCCGCCGTCGGCGAGGGGGTCCGCCAGTTTTTCCTGGCGCGTGGCATCGGGCCGGAGGCGGCGGCCGGTCCCACGGCCGCCGTGATGATTTTCCTGGGCGCCCTGCTGACGGGCCTCGGGGTCTACGACGAGATCGGCCGGGTCGGCGGCATGGGAGCGTTCCTGCCCATCACCGGTTTTGCCAACTCCATCGTGGCGCCGGCGATGGACTTCAAGCGGGAGGGCTGGATCCTGGGGATGGGGGCCAAGATGTTCACCATCGCCGGGCCGGTGGTCGTCTACGGTTTGCTCACATCCTTCGCCGTCGGACTGGTCTACTATATTCTCTACATCCCGCGTTAGGAGGTCGCCGGTGGTCCTTCTGGAGTCCAAGGCCGACAAGCGGCTGGGGCGGCAGACGGTGGCCTTCGCCAATCCGCCGGTGCTGGCTGCTGCGGCGGCGGTGGCCGGGCCGATGGAGGGGGAAGGGCCGCTCGGCCGTCTGTTCGACGAGGTCGTTCCGGATCGGCTGGTGGGGCAGAAGACCTGGGAGCAGGCCGAGGTCAAGCTGCTGGAAAAGGCGATTCACCGGGCGCTGGGCAAGGCCGGCCTCAAGCCCACGGACCTGGACTGGATCGTTTCCGGGGACCTGTTGAACCAGCTCGGCGCCTCGTCGTTCGCCGGGCGCACCCTGGACCGGCCCTTCTTCGGCGTTTTTGGCGCCTGCGCCGCGTGGGCCGAATCACTCACTCTGGCCGCCATGATGATCGACGGCGGCTTCGCCCACCGGGTGGGCGTGGCCGCCTCCAGCCACCATGAAGCGGCCGAGCGCCAGTTCCGCTACCCGATCGAGATGGGCTACCAGCGGCCGCCGACCGCCACCTGGACCGTCACCGGCGCCGGCGCGGCCGTCCTCGTGGATCCCCGTGCCGTCGGAGACGGCGCTTGGCCGCGGATCACCCATGCCACGCCGGGACGCCTGGTGGACATGGGCATCAAGGATCCCTTCGACCTGGGTTCGGCCATGGCGCCGGCGGCGGCCGACACCATCGAGGCCCATCTGCGGGACACCGGCCGGGGCCCGGGGGACTACGACCTGATCATCACCGGTGACCTGGGCCAGGCGGGTCGGGCCATCGCTGTGGAATTGCTCATGCAGGTGGGGTACAACGCGGAGCCGGTCCTGGACGACTGCGGCCTCATGATCTACGACCGCAAGCGGCAGGACGTGCACTGCGGCGGCAGCGGCTGCGCCTGTTCGGCGACCGTCTTCGCCGCCCGTTTCTTCGGTGACCTCCGGGCGGGCCGCATGCGGCGGATGCTGCTGGTGTCCACCGGGGCGATGTTCAGCCCGACCACCTTCCAGCAGGGGGAGTCGATCCCCGGCATCGCTTACGCCGTAGCCGTCGAGTCCCAGTCCGCGGCCCGGGAGGAGGACCGGTGATGGAACTGGCGGTCGCGTTCATCGGCGCCTTCATCGTCGGCGGCCTCCTCTGTGTCGCCGCCCAACTGGTCGTTGACGTGGGCAGGCTGCCGCCGCCGACGGTGATGGTCCTCTCGGTCAGCCTCGGGGCGGTCGCCAGCGGGTTGGGGCTCTATGACCCGCTGGTCAAGGTGGGCGGGGCGGGGGCGACGGTGCCGTTACCGGGGTTCGGCCACGTCCTGGTGCAGGGGATCATCGCCGACGTCAGCCGCCACGGGCTGGTCGGGCTCCTGGGCGGCGGACTGGAGGCGGCGGCCATGGGCGTCACAGCAGCGGTGCTCTTCGGCTACCTGGCCGCTCTGTTTTTCAATCCGAAGGTGTGAAAGGATGAGGCCGCATGGGGGGCCAACAGGCCACAGCCGTGCAGGGGCGCCCGGTTTCCAGGCGGCTGGAGGAAAACCGGGCCTTCATCGAGAGTGAGATGGGCTTCGGCAAGAGCTTCGGCGTGGTCATCAAGGATCTCTCCCTGGACGGCAAGGCCGCCTTCCTGGTGGCCATCGACGGTTTCTTCCAGGGGCAGATCCTCAACGACGTCATCCGCTATCTGATGGGGCTGCGGCGGGAGGAACTGGGCCCGGTCACGGCGGAGCGCGTCCTCACCCGGCGGCTCACCTACATCGAGGCGGAGCGCTCGCAGGACCTGGACAGGGCGGTCGAACGGGTGCTTTCCGGCTTCACCGCCCTGTTCATCGACGGTGAGGACGAGGTGTTGCTGGTCGAGATCCGCGCCTATCCCGGCCGGATGCCCGAGGAGCCGTCCCTGGAGAAGGTGCTGCGCGGCCCGCGGGATGGCTTCACCGAGACCCTGCTCTTCAACTCGGCGCTCATCCGCAGGCGCCTTCGTGACCCGCGGCTGCGCCTGGAGGTCATCCCCGTGGGGCGCCGCTCCCGCACCGACGTCTGTGTCGCCTATATCGAGGACATCGCCAGCCCCGGCTTGGTCGGCGACATCAAGCGGCAGATCAAGCGCATCTCCGTCGACGGCCTGCCCATGGCCGAAAAGAGCCTGGAGGAGTTCCTCACCGGCCGGGTCAAGTGGTGGAACCCGTTCCCCGTCGTCCGCTACACCGAACGGCCGGACATTGCCACGGTCCATTTGCTGGAAGGCCACGTGGTCGTCCTGGTGGATACCTCGCCGGTGGCCCTGATCCTGCCCGCGACCTTTTTCCACCACGTCCAGCACGCCGAGGAGTTCCACCAGGACGTGACGATCGGCATCTTCTTCCGCTTCGTCCGCTGGCTGGCCCTGCTGGTGGCCTGGATAGGGATACCGGTCTGGCTCGCCCTGGCGCTGAGCCACGACCTGCTCCCCAAGGGCATGGAATTCATCGGCCCCAAGAAGCCGGGCACGGTCCCGCTCTTCCTGCAGTTCATCCTGGCGGAACTGGGCATCGAATTCATCCGCATGTCCCTGATCCATACGCCGACCGGGCTTTCGACGTCGCTCGGCATCATCGGCGCCGTCCTCATGGGCCAGTTGGCCATTCAGGTGGGCCCGTTCTCCCCCGAGGCCGTCTTTTACGGGGCGGTTTCGGCCGTGGCTTTCTTCGCCATCCCCAGCCACGAACTGGCCGCCGCCGTGCGCCTCATGCGTCTGGCGCTCCTGGTGTTGGTGGGCGTCTGGAAGCTGCCGGGCCTAGCCGTCGGGCTGGTGGCCAACTTCCTCCTGCTGCTCCGCACCCGCTCTTTCGGCGTGCCCTACCTGTGGCCCCTGATCCCCCTCGACGTGGAGGCGCTCGTTCACGTGCTGCTGCGCCAGCCGGTGCCCATAATGCAACACCGGCTGCAGATGCGCCGGTTGAAGGACATGACGCGGCGGTAGGGGGCTGTCTCGAGGGAAGCGGGTTCGCGTGAAGGCGAGTTGGTACGATCCTCTACCAGATCACCTCCACCGCATAGTGAGCGAACTGCGGGTCTCCGCTCAGGATGGCCATTCCCTCGACCTGGGCCTGGGCCACCAGCAGGCGGTCGAAGGGGTCGCGGTGGTGATCGGGCAGGGCGGGTTGTGCGACGGGCTCATTAACCACAACCACGGTTATATTCCGGGGCTGCAAGCCCTTGACGCACAAGGCTTGCGCGACTCATGCACAACCCTTATGC